>JAPHSB010000473.1 GCA_026193295.1 Lysobacterales bacterium | reverse complement strand
CCGGGTCTTACTGAGGGGCCTCGGCCGACCCTCGCCTCGCGAGGTCCTCCTCGACGAAGCGCATCAGGGCCTCGGCGATCGCGGTGCGGGGATAGTCGTTCTTGTCCACGAAGTGGCGGCCGATGAAGGGATGCTCCTCGGCGATCGGCACGGCCGCCGCCCAGTGGTCTGCGTTGAGGTAACCCATCAGGGTGCTGCCCGGTATCAACTGGTCGTAGAAAATCACCTGGCTGTCGTTGCGCGGGTCGATCTGGCTGAGTTTCTTGTGCGTGACTTTGAGAATGGACGATATGCGGTCAGGCAGCGGGTAGGTAACCAGGGAATAATAGGGAATCCCGTCCGGCAACGGGTGTTCGTTGAGCCAGTCCTGTCGCACGCTCGGCCGCAAGCTTTCGACGCCTTTGCCGTCCCCGGCTGAGCAGTCCGCCTCGGGCGCGTGGCGCAGCAGGTCGAGCTGACCTTCCGTAGCGTCGTAGGCCAGCGGCGAACCGCCCACGGCGCCGGCCACGCTGACCACGGCGGCCACGTAGGGAAGGATTTCGGGGTAGTCGACCACGGCCGTCAGGATGTCCGGCGCACCTTTTGAATAGCCGACCAAGACGAGGCTACGGGGTTCGATTTCATCCGCATGCTTAAGAATCGCATCGCGTATCTGCCGCGCATTGGTATCGGTCCCGGACAGGCCGTCGACTTTCAGAACATAGCTGTCGTATGCGAACTGACCTATGTGCTCCGAGAATTCGTTCTGGTAGTTCATCCAGTTTTGAATGCATTCCCAGCCCACGCCGGGCACGAAGGCGGCGATCAATTTGCGCCGGGCGGTTCCGAGGTCAACCGGCTCACCGGTGCCGGGCGGTTCTTTGCCGACCCGCACCAGCGCCTCGTCGCAGGGTCGGTAGTGCGGAAGTGCCTTGCCGTGGTCTGCCATGATGGCGCAAACCACTTCGCGGAAGCGCCCGCGCTGGTCGTTGATGCCGGCACGGTTTGCGGGCAACAGGGCCAGCGGCACGGCGTCGGTGGTGTAGGGCACGATGGGCTTGCTCGAACAGGCTGCCAGGAGCACGGCAACGAAGGTGCTCAAAACGAGGCGAATCAGGGTGTGCAGCGGTGGGGTCAAGCGCACTCGAATGTTCTCCAAAGGTGCAGGTTCGGCGCGGCCAGCATACAAGCCTCTGGCCTGTCTATCCAGTTGCCATGTATCCTCGCTGGTCATGGACAATCCACGCCCACAATATCCCTCTGTCAGCGACATGTTGCGGGACTGGCGGCCCCGCGAACCCGTGTACTGCATCCATCCACACGTCTACCGAAAAACGGTAAGGACATTTTTGCGGGGCTTTCCGGGACGCGTTCTGTACGCGGTCAAAGCCAATGACGACCCGGACGTGGTGCAGATTCTGCACCGGTCGGGGGTGGAGCATTTCGATTGCGCGTCCCTGGCCGAGGTCGCCCTGGTGCGGCGCTTGTGCCCGGAGGCGACCTGTTACTTGATGGTCCCGGTTACGCCGCGTGGCGATGCCGGCACTGCGCAGCGTGACTACGGCGTGCGGCATTTCATGGTCGATCACCCGGATCGGCTGGACTCGTTGGGCAGTGAAATCGACTATGGGGGGTGCGTGGTCTTCGCCCGGATGGCAGTCAGCCACGCTTCTGCGATGATGGACCTGTCGAGTAAGTTCGGCGCACCGCCTGGTGAAATACCGCGCCTGCTCACGCTTATTCGTGAGCGCGGCGCCGAACCCGCCCTGGCGTTCAATGTCGGCTCCCTGGTCACCCAACCGGAAGCCTATCGCCATGGCATCGAAACCGCTGCCGGGATCCTGTCGTCGCAGCCTTTCCAGGTCCGCCTGGTCGACATCGGTGGTGGTTTCCCCAAGGCGTATCCGGGGTTCCCGGTGCCGCCGATGGCCGATTATTTCGAGGCCCTAACGGAGTCCGCGCGCGCACTGCCAATGGCGCCTGGGGGCGAACTCATGGCCGAACCCGGCCGGGCATTGGCCGCACCGGGATTGTCCGCCGTGGTGGAAGTGCTGTTGCGTAAGGACGACCGGCTATACATCAACGACGGGATGTACGGCATCTTCTGGGAATTGCGTTTTAAGGCCCATATGCGTTTTGCAGCGCGGGCTTATCGCGGCGGCGAGCTGCTGAAGGGAGCACTCGCGCCCTTCAGGTTATACGGGCCGACCTGCGACGCCTCTGACGTGTTACCGGGCGAAGTGGAGCTGCCCACGGGTGTTCGTGCGGGCGATCACCTCGAGTTCGGGCAGATCGGCGCCTACAGCCTGAGCGGGCGAACCCGCTTCAACGGGCTCTACAGTGAGCGGATCGTGCACATCACGTCGCCCGATGAGCAGCCACCGGGCTGACGCTGCGCAGCCTGGCTACTCCGGCGTTGCCGCGGCCTTGACGATCAGCATCCGTGTGTAGTCGGGCGTCTTGTTCAGGGCATACGCCAGTTCGTCCGCCAGGAACTCGATGGAACGGTTCAGATGCGTCCGGTCGGTATGGCGCAAGGTGCCTTCCGTTTCCAGTTGGCTCAGCCCTTTGCAGACTTCGGCATACTCGAAGGGATCATTGCGCTGCATCGCTTCCTGGTGTGCAGCGGCGCGGGCTTTCCACTGCCTGCTGCACTTGCCGTCCCAGTGTTCGATGTAGTCCAGCAGTTGGCCGGCTTGCGAAGCGTCGAGGGGGCGGCGAACGGCGCTGACCACGTCCTGTAACGGCATGATCAGGGTCAGATCGTCCCGCTTGAAATAGACCTGGGCATAATCGGCGCCGTTGCTGCCGGCAAAGCGTCGCTTGCCGACCTGCTGGACGCGGCCGATGCCGTGGTGTGGATGATGGACGGCGGCGCCGCGGCTGATGTCTGTGGTCTGTTCTGCTAGTCTCATGCTGTGCGCGCGATGTCGACGAGTTGAATGTCGAAGTTGAGGGCCTTGCCGGCCAGTGGGTGGTTACCATCGACGGTGACGGAGTCTTCAGCGACCGATGTCACGGTCAGGTTAATGACCTGTCCATCCTGGCCCTGTGCCTGCAGTGCCATACCTTCGACCGGCTCCAGGTCGTCGGGCAGAGCGTCCCTGGGCACGTCCTGGATCATTTGCTCGTGGCGGGGGCCATAGGCCTCTTCCGGGGGGATATTCACCGACTTGCTGTCGCCGACCGCCATACCTTCGACCGCTTTTTCGAAACCCGGAATCACCTGGCCCGAGCCAAGCTCGAACTGCAGGGGATCACGACCGCTGGAACTGTCAAACTGCGTGCCGTCGTCGAGGGTTCCGGTGTAATGAATTTTCACGGTATCGCCTGGCTTGGCTTGGCTCATCAATTTCTCCTGCAAAATGATAGGGATGCACCCACGTCAGGCCGTCAAGTTTGACTGCCGGGCGGCCCGTGCTGGTGCCGTTATCGGATCGGTGGTTTGTGGGACGGATGCTAGCAACAAGCTGAAAATCATAGCATAAAAGCGTGCCGATTACGAGGGTCCAGGTGGCTAGAATTGCATCAGTTTCACCGCTACATAGGCTCCGTAGAGCCCCAGGATAATAGCCCCTTCGGGCCGTGTGACGCCGCGGCGGGTGATGAAGAACGCCAGCACGACGGTGGTGAGCACGAAGATGTAGGGCAGGTCGAAGTACAGCAATTGCCGCTCGAACCGCACACCGGAAATCATGGCCGCCAGCCCGATCGGCAACAAGGTATCCAGCACATTGCTGCCAATGATGTTGCCAACCGACAACTGGGTTCGCTTCTTGAGGATGGCGGAGATTGAAATGGACAGTTCCGGCAGGCTGGTGCCCAGGCCGATGACCAGCACGGAAATCACGGCTTCGCTGACGTCGAACGTCTGCGCAATGTGCACCACCGTGCTGACCGTGACCTCCGAACTGGCGATGACCACGACGAGGCCGGCAATCAGCGCCAGCCAGGAGCTGAGCCCACCTCCGGCCAATGCGCGGGGCCGTTCCTCGGGCACGTTGGCGCCGTTCATGAGCGCCAGCACGTAGGCGCCGTAGGTGCCCACCAGCAGGACGCCCTCGAAGCGCGTGATCCGGCCGTCGAACGCCAACGCGAACAGCAGGATCGTGGCCCCGAGCAGAACAGTGCCGTGGCGGAATACAAAGCTGCGCGGCAGCGTCAGGTAACTGATCAGACCGGTAAGCCCCAGAACGAAACCGATCTGCGCCACCACGCTGCCGATGGAGGTGCCCACGACCACGCCGGAGGTGTCCTGCCCCAGCAGTCCCTTGAGGCCGGCATCCACCGCCACAGCCAGTTCCGGCAAATCGCTGCCAATCGACAGGATGACCAGGCCGACAAAAAACTCCGATAGCTGCAGGCGCCGGGCGATCGCCATCGCACCGCCAATCGTCAGCTCTGTGCCCAGCCACAGCCCGGCAATGCCGGCAATGAGAATCAGGAAATCCACTGACTAGGGCCCGTTCACACCTTGACAGTACCCAGCGTTGGCCCTCGCTTGCGGCCAGGCAAGGCGCGCCGAGCGCGGTTTGGTAACTCCAAATGAGCGAGGCGCAACGCCAAATGGGCGCAAGAGAGAGTCAACCCTCCGGGACGAGGACATTTTCCTCCAAGACTGCGTTGCTCGATCGCTCATGTACCGCATGGTACACCACGCTCCGTGCCTCCTGCCTTGGAAGAAAATGGCAACGTCGATGGGCACTGTCAAGGTGTGAACAGGCCAGGGACTACCAGCACCTTCGCCAAGACACAGCCATTTTCTTGGTTTAGACTGGCATCCCGCCTCCGCGGGACTTTGAAGATCAACCCGACAGCACACAGTGAAAGTCATGACAAACAGTGAGTGGCAGCAAAGAAAATCCAGGTCGTTCGCCCGCGGTATGGGCAACCTTTTTCCGGTCTTCGCGGCGCGTGCGCGCAACGCGGAGGTGTGGGACGTGGAAGGCAAGCGATATATCGATTTTGGCGCGGGTATCGCGGTGGTCAATACCGGCCACAGCCACCCGAAGGTGGTCGATGCGCTGAAGGCGCAGCTCGACGCCTTTAGCCACACCTGCATCATGGTGACCCCCTATACCAACGCGGTTGAATTGGCTGAGAAGCTGTGTGCGGTCGCACCGATCCAGAACGCGCGCGCGATGTTCGTCTCCACCGGCGCCGAGGCGGTGGAGAATGCCATCAAGATCGCCCGGGCCGCCACCGGTCGCCCGGGCGTGATTGCCTTCAGCGGCGGCTTCCATGGCCGCACCAACCTGTGCATGGGGTTGACCGGCAAAGTGGTTCCATACAAGAAGGGCTTCGGTCCATTCACACCGGGCATCTACCATGCCCCCTTTCCGGCCGAGTACCTCGGCGTCAGCGCCGCTGACTCGCTCGATGCGCTGGAGCAGCTGTTCAAGAGCGATATCGAGCCTGAGGAAGTGGCGGCTATCATCATCGAGCCGGTGCAGGGCGAGGGCGGGTTCTACCCGGTGCCGGAAGGCTTCCTGGCCACGTTGCGGAAACTGTGCGACCGGCATGGCATCCTGCTCGTGGCGGATGAGATCCAGACGGGGTACGGCCGTACCGGCCGCATGTTCGCGATCGAGTACGCGGGCGTCGAGCCGGACATCATGACCGTCGCCAAGGGCATCGCCGGTGGTTTTCCGATCGCGGCCGTGATCGGCCGGCAAGCAGTCATGGACGGGCCGGAACCGGGCGGGCTTGGCGGCACCTATGCCGGTTCACCGCTGGGTTGCGCCGCCGGCCTGGCCGTGCTCGAGGTGATCGAGCAGGAAGATTTGTGCGCCCGCGCCCTGCAGGTGGGCGAGCGCCTGGTGGCGGGGCTGGAGCGGCTGCGGGCCAGGTATCCGGACCGGGTGGGCGACATTCGCGCACTGGGCGCGATGGTGGCGCTGGAACTGGTCACCGATGGCGACGCGGACAAACCCGACGCGGCGCTGACCAAGGCATTGTGCAACAAGGCGGTCGAGTCGGGGCTGATCCTGTTGTCCTGCGGCGTGCGGGGCAATGTCATCCGGATTCTGGCGCCGCTCACCATCCCGATGGACCATCTAGATGAGGGCCTTGCCATTCTCGAAGCTTCGTTCGAGGCCTGCGTCTGATCCTCGGCCTTCGGCTTGTTCGAGCGCGGAATCGGACGTATTGTGAACTCGATCGAGCCTGATTCTGAGGAGGCCGCGGGTTCTCGCGGCTTTTCTCGTGTAGGAGTGCTTGCCCATGTCGATTTTCTTTGCCGTACTGTTCATCATCCTGGTTTTCTGGCTGCTCGGCGGGTGGTTGGGAAAGGGTGAAGATCTGTCGGTTTATGACCACCCGGTTGACCCCACCGCCGGCGGCTCCTTCGGTGGCTCAGCCGGACCCAGTCCGGAGCACCGCCAGGCCGAAAACGAAATCCGGGCCATGGGCAGCCAGGTCAAAGGGATGTCGCGCAAGCAGATGCTCCAGTTTTCCCGGGACTTCATGGAAGAAATGCCGGCCGACCGCACCTTCGCCTGCGAGTTCCGGCCCGTCGACGTGAACGGCGTCCCGGGGGAGTGGGCGTTGGCGCCGGGGTCCGACGCGTCACGGCGTGTGCTGTACCTGCATGGCGGAGCGTTCATAGCAGGAAGCCCGAACAGTCACCGGACCATCACCAGCCGCTATTCCGAGGAAATTGGCGCGGCCGTGCTGGCCGTGGACTACCGCTTGATGCCTGAACACCGCCGGCAGGCGGGCATAGACGACTGCCGCACAGCATACCGCTGGATCCTGGAAAATGGGCCAGACGGGCCATCGGCGCCACGGCGCCTTTACGTGAGTGGCGATTCCGCCGGCGGCAACCTGTCGCTCGCTTTGTCCAACTGGATTCGTGACCGGGGCCTGCGCCGACCTGACGGAGTGATTGCGTTGTCGCCGCTCACCGATGCCAGCAACGCGAGTCCCAGCATGCGCACCAACGTCGAGACCGATACCATGCTCGGGCCACTGTTCGGCAGCTTGCTGAAGATTCCGCGACCGCTTTTGAGCTGGTTCTACCTGTTGGAAAACCGGATGCGGTCGGTGAATCCGGCTGTGTCTCCCCTGCGGGCCGACCTTTCAAACCTGCCGCCCACGCTGATCCAGGTCAGCGAAGCCGAGATGCTGCTCGATGACGGCCGCCGCTATGTCAACAAGGCGCGCGCAGCGGGATCGCCAGCCTTTCTGCAGACCTGGCCCGGACTGCTGCACGTCTGGCAGATATTCAACCCGGAAGTGCCCGAAGCGATGGAGGCGTTTGGCAAGATCCGCGAGTTCGTCGCGGACGTGGAAGCGGGACGGGTTTGATGCGCCCTAGGCGCGCCGGGCCAGTATCCTGACCTGGTACGCGGTTTCCCGGGCCAGCGCGGCGCCGGAACTGCCGGACCAGCTCTTGCGATAAAGTCGCTTGACACCCTGCACCGCGTCGGTCGGCCGCTCCGCCAACTGCGCGGCGAACGCTTCGGCCGCAGCAAGTGGGTCGTCGCTCAGCGCGCTGACCAGTCCCAGCTCGAAAGCCCGTTCGCCGCTGATTTCTTCGGCTGTCATGGCCAGCTTCATGGCCTGGTCGCGGCCCAGAAGTTCCCGCAGCGCCAGTGTGCCGCCCATGTCGGGGATCAATCCCCACTTGCTTTCCATGATCGACAGCGAGGCATCCGGCGCCGCGACGCGGAAGTCGGCGCCCAGCGCGATCTGCAGACCGCCGCCCCAACAGCGTCCCTGGATGGCGGCGATCACCGGCGTGCGCAACTCGCGCCAACCCACGGATACGCGTTGCGCCAGGTTGGCCTGCCAGGGCAGCCATTTCCACAACAGCCTGACCATGCCGCGCCGATCGTGCATGGCGGACTTCACGTCGAGTCCGCTGCAGAAGTCGATACCGGCTCCGCTCAGCACCACCGCTTTCAGTTCGTGGCTCCGCCGCAAGCGTTTCTGGACCGCGGCGATAGCCTTGAACATTTCGAGATCCAGCGCGTTGCGCTTGTCCGGTCGGTCCAGGCGAACCTGGGCCATCTCATCCTTAACCGTCAATTTTATTCGGTCCGACATGTCACTTCTCTCTTTTCTCTCGATTCCGGACGGGCGCAGGCCTTAAAATAGCATCTTTGCCCGCTGCCGCAACGAGGACCTCTCTTGCCACCCGAAACCCTTTTGAAGATCTGCCTGCCCTGCGCCGAAATCAGCCCCCTTGTGAAAACCGGTGGTCTCGCCGACGTCACGGCCAACCTGGCCGATCACTTTGTACAATCCGGTCACGACTGCCGTGTCCTGACGCCGCTGCATGGGGGCATCGACACCTCGGAGCTTGAAATTGATGATCTTCCCGGGCTGCAGGACCTGGAACTCCAACTGGGCGGCCGGTCATTCAAATACTCGATCGGGCGTGCGTCACTGCCCGGCAAGGGGACCGTGGTGCACCTGCTGCGTTGCCCGCAACTTTTTTCGGGTAAGAGCCTCTATGGCGGCCCCGATGAACACCTTCGCTTCATCCTGTTGTGCAGGGCGGCCATCGAGATGTGCCAACGGCAGCAGTTCGCGCCCGATGTTTTTCATTGCCACGACTGGCACACGGCCCTGCTGCCCGTCTATCTGAAGACCCGCTATGCCTGGGACCAGCTGTTTGCCGCGAGCCGCAGCGTGTTGACCATTCACAACATCGCTTTTCAGGGGGTTTACAGCGGCGGCATACTCTACGAGATGGGGCTGTCCGATTCACAGGACATGCTCGATCAGGACGATTTGAACTGTGACCGCGTGAATTTCCTGAAAACCGGTGTCCTCCACGCGGACCTGCTGTCGACCGTGAGCCCCACCTATGCCCGTGAAATCCTCGAACCACAATATGGCATGGGGCTGGAAGGCCACCTGCGGGACCGGCAGCATAAACTGGTCGGCATCCTCAATGGCGTTGATTACCAGGAGTGGAATCCCGAGACTGATCCACTCATCTTCCAACCGTATTC
The DNA here is from genome assembly GCA_026193295.1 of Lysobacterales bacterium. Taxonomy (GTDB): domain Bacteria; phylum Pseudomonadota; class Gammaproteobacteria; order Xanthomonadales; family SZUA-36; genus CALKKN01. The sequence goes on along the minus strand of JAPHSB010000473.1, from coordinate 3,820 downwards.
CCCGGGCCAGATGGAAGGCAAGGAGCCCAACAAGGAGGCACTCGCGGAAGAATTGGGCCTGGTCTATACATTCGACCGGCCGATGGTCGCCATGGTGACCCCGCTGACCTACCAGTCGGGCATCGAACTGGTCCAGCAGGTTATGCCCGAGCTGTTGAAATCACGCGCGTTTTCGCTGGTCGTTCTCGGCCAGGGTGAGCCACACCATGAGCGCTTCTGCCAGTGGATGCATAACCAGTATCCGGATCGCGTGAGCTATCACCGGGAATTCAGCCATACTCTGCTGCACCGCATCCAGGCCGGCAGCGATCTGCTGCTGATGCCATCCCGCTACGAGCCCTGTGGCCTCAACCAGATGTACAGCCTGCGTTATGGCACGGTCCCGGTCGTGCGCGCGACAGGCGGACTGGCTGATTCGGTCCAGCATTTCGACGCGAAACGTGGCACCGGTACGGGCGTCGTGTTCCACGATTTCGACGCCAATGGGCTCAGGTGGGCCGTCAACACCGCGCTGGACCTCTATGCCAACAAGTACGCATGGCGGCTGGTCAGGTTCAACGGCATGGAACAGGACTTCTCCTGGGAGGAGCAGGGAGAACGCTACATCAAGCGATTCCGGAGCCTGCTGTAGGGGCCGCCTTGCGGCCGATCAGATTTTTCGTGACTCATGCGGCCGCAAGGCGGCCTCCTAGAGCATGTGCGGGCAGACCAGGACGACTCCTTCCGCGGTGACTTTGAAGCGCTTGGCGTCCTCGGCGTGATCCTCGCCGATCACGGTCCCGTCGGGAATGATGCAACGGCGATCAATGATGGCTCGCGTGATGCGGCAATGTTTGCCGATCCTGGCCTGCGGCAGAACGACCGCCTGGATGACTTCGCTGCCTTCTTCCACTGATACACTGGAAAACAACAGCGACTGCCGCACATAGGCTCCGGAGACGATGCAGCCGCCGGAGACCATCGAGTTGGTTGCCATGCCAACCCGGCCGGAGTCGTCCAGCACGAACTTCGCGGGTGGCAGCTGCTCCTGGTAGGTCCAGATGGGCCAGTCGGCATCGTACAGGTTGAGTTCCGGATGCACGTAGATCAGCTCGAGGTTGGCCCGGAAATAGGCGTCGACCGTACCGACATCGCGCCAGTAACTTTGCGCCCGGGTCTTCACGTCGTGGAAGGGGTAGGCGAACACGCGGCAATTTTCAATGCTCTCGGGGATGATATTCTTGCCGAAGTCGTGTTCGGACTCGGGATTGACTGCGTCCTTCTCGAGCGTTTCGAGCAGGAACTCCCGGTTGAACACGTAAATCCCCATCGAGGCCATGGCGACCTCGGGATTGCCGGGAACGGGCTGCGGGTTCACGGGTTTCTCGTCGAAGCGAATCACGCGATTTTTTTCATCGATGGTCATCACGCCAAAGCCCGTCGCTTCGTGCAGCGGCACCTGGATCACGCCCACGGTGATATCGGCCTTGTTTTCCGTGTGGGCCGCGATCATCGGGCCGTAATCCATCTTGTAGATGTGGTCGCCGGCCAAAATCAGCACGTGCTCAGGGCTTGCTTCGCGGATAAGGTTCAGGTTCTGGTAAATCGAGTCGGCCGTACCGAGGTACCAGTGGCTACCGATCTGCTGCTGGGCAGGGACGATCTGGATGAATTCTCCGAACTCGCCACGGAGATAGCCCCAGCCACGCTGTATGTGTTGGATGAGCGAATGCGCCTTGTACTGCGTGAGCACGTAGACCTGGCGGATCCCCGAATTGACGCAATTGGAGAGCGGAAAGTCGATGATCCGGAACTTGCCGCCAAACGGGGTCGCCGGCTTGGCCCGCGACTCGGTCAGATCTTCCAGCCGCGACCCCCGCCCGCCGGCCATGATCATGGCCATGGTGCTGCGGGTCAGGCGGCTGACGAAACGGCCTGATCTTCTGGGATGCATCCAGCGCTCCTGTCGGCTGCGTAGCGTAGTGCTCGGTCGAACCATGTAAAGGTATTCCGGCGTTCAAGCGCCGCAAGCCGGATATACTACCTTTACGCCCCTAACATGACCATACAGTGAAAGAGCGAATGAAAAAACGGTCCAGGTCAAAGAAGTTTGATTTCAGCATGGCCGCCGACTCACCAGACCTCGTTGCGCTGGCCTCTGGCTCGCACGGTGATCCGTTCGCGGTCCTGGGGCGCCACGCCACTGCCGAGCGAGAGATCATCCGCTGTTTCCTGCCCCGCACGCGGGAGGCCTGGATCGAAGACGATTCACGCCCGATGCACCGGCTGCCGGGCACCGACCTGTTTGAATACCACGCAGTTCCGGGCGAGCTGCCCCCGCACTACCGGGTCATACGCGAGACCGACCAGGCCAGCCGCCAGGAGAGCTGCGATCCCTACAGTTTCTGGCCACAATTGCAGGTCGGGGACATGGACGCCTTTCATGCCGGCCATCACCGCCACGCACAGAACCTGCTGGGCGCCCGTCGCCACCTGGCGGGTGAGGTCGAGGGCACACTGTTTTCCGTTTGGGCGCCGAATGCGGAGCGCGTCAGCGTGATAGGCGACTTCAACGATTGGGACGGGCGGTGCCACCCCATGCGCAAGCATGCCGGGCAGGGCATCTGGGAGCTGTTCATCCCGGGCCTGGGTGAGGGCCGTTACAAGTTCGAGATTCGCAACCGGGAAACCGGTGGCTTGCACGTCAAGGCAGACCCCTATGCGCGCGCCAGCGAGTACCGCCCCGGCACCGCAAGCCTTGTCGCAGGACCGGCTTTGCACGGCTGGGATGATGAAGATTGGCAGCGCGCCAAGCAGGCGGGCGGCTGGCACGCCCGGCCCATGTCGGTGTACGAAGTGCATCTTGGCTCCTGGCGCCGCAACGAGGATGGCAGTTTCATGGGCTACCGGCGACTGGCCCACGAGCTGTGCGATTACGTGAAGCACCTGGGTTTCACGCATATCGAAGTGCTGCCCATCATGGAACACCCGCTGGACGACTCCTGGGGTTACCAGGCCACCGGCTATTTTGCGCCCACCAGCCGCTTCGGCTCGCCGGACGACTTCCGGTATTTCGTCGACCACTTTCACCGTCATGGCATCGGGGTCCTGCTGGACTGGGTGCCGGCGCATTTCCCGCGTGATGACTTCGCCCTGGCCGCGTTCGACGGCACGGCACTGTATGAGTACCACGAGCCCATCAAGGCCGGGCACCCCGATTGGGGCACTCTGGTTTTCAACTTTGAACGGCAGGAAGTGCGCAGCTTCCTGGTGTCCAGTGCAATCTACTGGCTGCAGGAGTTCCACCTCGACGGCATCCGCGTGGATGCGGTCGCCTCGATGCTTTATCTCAATTTTTCACGCGAAGAAGGGCAGTGGCTGCCCAACCGCTATGGCGGCAACGAGAACCTGGAGGCCATCGATTTCATGCGGCAGCTCAACGAAGCGGTCGGGCAGGAATGCCCCGGTTCCGTGATGATCGCCGAGGAATCCAGCGCCTGGCCGGGCGTTACCCGGCCGACATCGTCCGGAGGCCTGGGTTTTGGCCTGAAATGGAACATGGGCTGGATGCACGACACGCTTGACTATTTCGCCAAAGAGCCTGTGCATCGCAAGTACCATCAGGACCTGCTGACGTTCGGGCCGGTCTACGCCTTCGACGAGAATTTCATGCTGCCGCTGTCGCACGACGAAGTGGTCCACCTCAAGAAGTCCCTGTTTGGCAAGATGCCCGGGGATGACTGGCAGAAATTCGCCAATCTTCGGCTCCTGTATACCTACCAGTGGACCTATCCCGGCAAGCAGTTGCTGTTCATGGGGGGCGAATTGGCCCAAACCGGGG
>JAPHSB010000083.1 GCA_026193295.1 Lysobacterales bacterium | reverse complement strand
TGGGCCTGGTTGTATCGCTCATCGGCGAATATCGCGAAAGCACCGCATGGAGCGGGGCCGGCAAGCTGATTGCGGCTTCGTCATACATTGGCGCGGCCCTGGCATTGGGCGCACATGAGACACCCTATGGCCGGGTGCTTCTGGCAGGCATGGGCTTTTGCTGGCTCGGGGACATGTTCCTGGTTTCGTCGCAAAGCCGGCGCCTGTTCCTCGCCGGCCTGGCGAGTTTTTTGACCGGGCATCTTGTTTATGTCGCCGCCTTCGCCGTGCGCGGCATTGCGCTCCCGGCCCTGCTGGGCGCAGCTGTCGGCATGGTAGTTTTCGGTTTTTTTGTATTGCGCTGGCTGAGGCCCGAACTTGATGCCCGCATGCGTGTGCCGGTAGGGCTTTACGTGATCGCCATCTCGGCCATGATGGCCATGGCGGCCGGTAGTTGCTCGGCGCACGGCAGCCTGGCCCTGCTGCTGGGGGCTTTGCTGTTCGTGATTTCGGACCTCGCCGTTGCGCGAAATCGCTTTGTCGCCCCCGGATTCATCAACCGGGCCTGGGGATTGCCCATCTATTTTGCCGCCCAGTTGCTGCTTGCGGCCTCGGTTGCAGCTAGCTGACGAGCAGTGTGAGCAATGGGGCCGGATACCTTTTCCCCACCGCTGGAATCTGAAATTGCTTTGGCTAAAGATCTATGACACATTCTCCCGGACATCCGGACACCGGGGCATAGAAATGACATTGGGTGCCATGAGTCAGGAAATCAGCCGTCAATGCGCGATAGCGCTCTTTTGGGGTATCGCCGCATTCGCATGGCTCTCTCCCGCAAATGCCGAAACCGTGCAGCAAGTCCTGGCAAACGAAGCCGGCGCAAAATCTCCCGCCCGCAACTTCGTCTGGATCCAGGATCCCTGGTCGAGGGAGTCTGTACTCACCTCGTTTCCCGATCCCGACAAGTCGCTGTGGGATGCAACGCAAATCAAGGACTACGAACAGGCGTTGAAAGACGATTTTCCACCGCCGTTGGGCCTCCTGATCATCAACGACCTGAACATAGAGGTTCCGATCTACAACGGCACGGAAGAACACATCCTCGACCGTGGAGCCGGCCGGATCAAGGGCATGGCCAAGATGGACGAAAACGGCAACCTGGGCATCTCGGCCCACCGTGACAGTTTTTTCCGCGGCCTCAAGGACATTGAGTTGGGCGACGTTGTCCTGGTTCAATCTGCGCACGGGGTGGAAAAGTACGCGGTAAGCGATATCAACATCGTGCCCAAGAATGATGTCTCCGTCCTCGCGCCGGTGGATCAGAAAACCCTCACCCTGGTGACCTGCTACCCGTTCTACCATGTTGGAGCCGCACCACAGCGATTCATCGTGACGGCGCTGCCCGTTCCTGACCTGATTGAATAGCGGACCAATCTCGGGCCCGAAAGGGGCTCTGACCCCTTTGATGGGTCCGGGCCAAAGAGAGCAGGCATGAGCAAAAGCACCAGCGACGTCCCGCCATCTGCGCATCTGAAGCGGACCCGGGTCCGCTTGATCACTGTTTTTTTCATGGTCTACATCCTGGTCTCGGGAGGTTCGTTCGGTATCGAGGACATGGTCTCCTCCGCCGGCCCCGGCCTCACGCTGTTGCTGCTCCTGCTGCTGCCGCTCGTGTGGAGCCTGCCGATGGCCCTGGTCGCCAGCGAACTGAATTCCGCCATCCCGGGTGAGGGCGGGCTTTATGTCTGGACGCGCCGCGCCCTGGGGGATTTCTGGGGATTCCAGACCGCCTGGTGGTGGTCACTGTCCATCTTCGTCGATTCGTCAGTCTATGTCGTTCTCGCCGTTGGCTACCTGCAGAACGCGCTGGGCTTTGACCAACTGACGTTTTACCTGATTTGCTGGACGATCATCGCCAGCTTCGCCTGCGTCAACATTCTCGGCGTCAAGTTCGTAGCCATCGGCTCGACCCTGTTCTCGATACTGATACTGGCGCCCTTCGTGGTGCTGATCGTGGTCGGCTTCGCCCAATGGCAATTCAATCCGCTGACGCCCTTCACGGTCCCGGGCGCTCCGCTGTTCGGCACCGGCGGAGTCTTCGCCGTGGGCCTGGCAATCGGCGTGTGGATGTACTCCGGCTTCGAGTCGATGTCCACGCTCTCGGGCGAAATACGCAATCCGCAAAAAGTGATCCCGCGCGCCCTGATGCTGGTCATCCCGTTCGTCGTCGTCATGTATGTGCTGCCCACCGTGGCCAGCCTCGCCGGTTATGGCCATTGGGAGAGTTTCGCGGTGGAGGCCGGCGACGGCTCGGTGTCCTTTGTCGAGATTGGCCGGGCCCTGGGGGGCTCGGCGCTCGGTGCGGCCATGTTGGCATCCGCTCTGCTGGGCAACCTGGCCCTGTACCTGGATTACCTGGCATCGGGGGCACGGCCGCTGTTCGCGATCGCGGCCGACGGCCTGTTTCCCAAGTCGGTTGCCAGGATCAGCAACCGCTACGGTACACCGGTCGGCGCGATCATCCTGATGGCGATCATCAATGCGGTTCTGGTCATTGGCCCGTTCCAGAATCTCGTGGTCATCGACGTCATCCTGTTCGCCTCGGCCTATGTGTTGATCTTCGTGGCTGCGGTGCGGCTGCGGATCAAGGAACCCGAACTCAAGCGCCCGTTTCGCGTACCGCTGGGCACCGCCGGCATGATCGCGATGGTGATCCCTCCGATCCTGGTGGTGCTTTTTACCATCTACGTTAGCGCGATCGATCGCAGCACGGTTCTGTTCGATTTCGACGGCCTGCAACTGC
>JAPHSB010000403.1 GCA_026193295.1 Lysobacterales bacterium | reverse complement strand
CCGTAACGGGATCATCCTGGGTTGTGCCGGGCATGCAGGGCGAGCAGGAGTTTGCCGGCTTCATGCAAAAGATGGCAGATAACGAGATGGTCATCGGCCAGGGCATCGCCGGTCAGCCAGGCGCGGTCAGCAAGGCGGGATTGATTTCGCCGGAACTTTCATCCGGCCTGAAGGACGTCATGACGCAACTCAGCAAACACGGTTTGCCGGTGCAAACCACGACCCGTTCGAACGTGTCGGCTGCGCTGGAAGGCCAGATGGCCGTGATGATGCAAGGCATTCTGGACGGCCTCGGGATCGGCGGCAATTACGCCTCTGAAACCATTGCCACCCGGGTCGATGCCACTGCAGTCGATGCCGCGCTTTTTTACGATGGCGGAGTTCCGGAAGGTTACACGGTCAGTCACCTGGAATAAGAAGCATTTTTGAATAGTCTGGCCCCAAATATTGCTTTTCCAGTAGTCCGATCCGTTCAACCTGTGTTCAGCCAGGCATTGCTATAGTCGGATCAGCATTTTTACCTTGAAAGGAGAAGAGTGATGTTGACCAAGAAACTGTTGATCGCAATGATGTTAGTTTTGCTGCTGGCAGCCGGCGGCGTGCAGGCGGGTGGTGATGCCGCCAGGGGTGCCGAACTGGCGTCGGACTGCGCAGCTTGTCACGGTGACGATGGCAAGGGCGATCAGGATATGCCAGCACTGGCCGGAATGGATGCGGCAGTGCATGCCAAAAAATTGGCTGATTACAAGTCGGGTGCGGCCGAAGGTGAAATGGCGGACTATGTTGGTGACCTCAGCGAACAGGATATGAACGATCTCGCCGCTTATTACGCAACGCTCCCCGGTAACTGATGCCTTGAATATTTGGGGTCAGAGTAAAAACTCTTCATTGTTGAGTTGCGTCCTGGGCCTTGGACCTCGTTTGAGGGGATGCTGCCGCGCGCCCATACTCGAATGAGGTCACCGCACCCGTTCAGTCCAGGGCCGATCGGAGCGCCCGGGCAAACGCCCTTCAGCTCCGCCACCCATCCTTCCGCGGGCAACCCTTTCACATCATAAGGACTAAACGCCATGCCCAAGTCCCAGCGAGCCAATAGAGAAGTAAAAAACAGGCCCCGCTGACACCGAAGGAAAGGAAGGCCGCCAAGCGCGCGAAAAAGCACGCAGGGAATACCGTCCCCTTGATTGTCCAGTGCCCCTGAGCGCACGCCCTAAAAACTTGGGGTCAGTTCAACCCAACCACCAAACTGGAGTATTGCCGCTCAAGGATTGAGGACAAGCTCGCCATGCGAAGTCGCAATCCGGTTGCCCGGGTCATGGTCCATCCGGACCACCCGCTCCTGTCCGTCCAGCCGATAAGTCACATCAAATCCCAGCTGCTCTTCGTGTGAATCCCGCACGGTTTCGCATACTCGCTGGGATTCCCCGTGCGTGTTGCCTTCCTGCATGTTTTCCTGGATCTTGTTGCCGGCATAACCTCCGGCAGCCGCCCCGGCCACTGTCGCTGCAGTCTTACCCTTGCCTCCGCCCACCTGGTTGCCGAGCACACCGCCTATTACAGCGCCTGCCACGGTTCCTGTAATCTGCTTGGGATCCTTGGTCGGATTGGTCACTTCGACAAGCTGGTCCCGGCACACTTCACGTGGCACGCTGACTGTTTTCATGATGGGATTTACAGAAATGACATCGGCGTAAGTTGCTGAATCGAGCATTCGGTAGCCTGCCACGGCGCCGATTGCGGTAACGGCAACGGCTCCGATGATGCCTCCGATCAAGAGTTGATTTTTCACTGAGTATTCTCCTGGGCCGCGTATGCGGCTGGAATGGGCGATTCAGGGCGGACTCGAGGGAGATCCCCAAGCCCGTGGGCCTGCATGTACTTGCTTGCCGTGCTAAAAAATTCGGACGGGGCAAACCCCATCCGCTTTACCATCAAAGCCCTAGGCTTCAGGCGGCGTGTTGCTTGGCTGCAATCTTGTGGAATGTCGAGCTGGAAACCTCGTAGGTTCTGAGCTGCGGTGTTCCGTCAACCAGGCCCGAAAGCAGCTTGGTCACCTCGGCGTACGAACCCTTGTTGTAAGCGTCCGCACTCTCCTTGTTGTCCCACAGGCTCACTGCAAATACGCGCTTGTCCGTCGGGTTTGAAAAGGTGATTTCGTCCCGAAAGCCTTTCTGCTTGCGCAGCATCGGGATGATTTCCGACTCCAGCTTTTTGGTGAAATCGGCCCGGGTGTTGGGTTTGAGGTCCATCGATACCTGGCGTGCGTACATTCAATTCTCCTGACACTTGAATGGCCGAGAGGGATTGTCAGATAACTTTTGTGGTTAATTATTTCAGATGCCCTTTCGATCCATTAACCATAATATGTTAATTAACTATGATAGTCAACTAATATATGAGAGTATGGGTTTACTTAATCACGTTAATTAATTACTCTAAGGCCTCAAATGGACGTTTCCTCTGTAATCAGGGCACGCCTGAAGCAATTAGGACTTGACCAGAAGGGTCTGGCGGCAGCTGCCGAAGTAACCGAGTCCTACATTTCCCAGCTACTGAATGGGAAGAAATTGCCGCCCGCGCCCGACCGAACGGACATCTACCAGAAGATGGGTGAGTTCCTGCGCCTGTCGAACGATGAACTCGCGAACCTGGCGGTCGTGGAACGAATGGAGCAGGTCAAGTGGGGATTTGAAGGCCCGCCTGCGCCTTTGTTGAAAGACGTGCGAGAGCTGATACTGCGCAAGTGCATGCCGCGAAGACAGCATGAAATCCGCGGAGTTTTCGAGAAGCAACCCTTTGGTGAACTCGAGCGGCTCGTGACCCAAAAGCTCCTGGATGTCGTCAGCCAGGTTGCCAGGGCCGAGCTGGAGAATGAGAACTGGCTGCGCGAAGTTGCCCATTTGAGCGGCAAGAGCTATGAGCAGATGCGGGTCGTCATTCTGGAGTTTCTCGACACCGACATCTTCAGTGTGTCAAACGAAAACTGCGTGTCGTTCCTCGAGCCCCTGGTCGCCGCCTGGGACATCGATCTCGAGACGTTCGGCATGGAAATCCTGCTGAACCAACGACTCGTTCCGGGGCATCCGAAGAAGTTTGCATTTGTTCAAACCGAACCGGATGAGCCGGACGACGACGAGCCGGGCCTGGTCGAATTCCTTCGCGATGCAGCCCTCAGCGGAGATATCTCGATCGATGAGGTGAGATTTCTGCGACGGCTGAAATTCGACGGCAAACATCCTCAACCGCTTTATTACTACCGCGAACTGCAAAATCTGCGGGACCCGCTGCATTTTCGGAAGCAAGACGGGTGACCAGGATCGAAGTGGCCCAACAGCAGGCAAGGTCGAATCCCGGCCCGGGGCAGGGTCTCAGGAACTTGCCTGAAATTCGAAAAAAGCGGTTTGTATTTCCTGTTCGCGCTGCGCAGGCTGGATTGAGAACTCACATTCCGGTGGCCCGAACGGGAACCAGTCCCCCGAATCAGCATGATGCCCGCTGTCCCCATGTGACATACCGTCGACTGTCAAACTGAAAACTGAACTCTCCTGCGACAAAATAGCCGGGTATGTTCAGCAAGAGTTCATATGAGGCTGATATGCTATTTCCTGATCTGAACTGGACATACTAAAAATGCGAATATGCATCTTTATTCTGTTACTGGTCACATGTGTTTCCGATGCGCTGCAAGCCGCCCATTTTCGTGGCCAGGCATGGCAAGCCGAGCGTGGAATCCTGGAATCAATCCGGATTGAGCCCCGCCTTCCCGCACCTGGTGAAAAATTCACCGCCAGGCTGACCGGTAACTGGCCCGAGAAAGACCCCCGCGGGCACTGCTGGGGGCCGTTGGAAGTTTCGGCAGTGGAGGTGCATGCGGGTAACCGCGTTCAGTTGAAAACCAACATGCTCGACAACACCAGCAATTGCGATGAACCTCCAGCCAAATGGAGCCTGGAGGTGGAGATTCCCGCCACTGCATGGACGGCTGTTGATGAGCAGGGTT
>JAPHSB010000206.1 GCA_026193295.1 Lysobacterales bacterium | reverse complement strand
ATCCCGATCAGCAGGGCGCCCGCCAGGGGTAGCGAGAGGGCCCCGAGGATAAGGGCTTCCGTGCTCACGGCAGGTGCCCCATCAGCGAAATGGCCGCGGCGGTTGCGAGCTCACGCGGAAGCCCCGTCGCGATCCCGAAATAGACGTTCGCCAGCGCGGCCAGCCAGAGAATGGCGAGCATTGCTGCCGGCGCCTCGCGGACGCTTCCGCCAGGGTCATCGGCCGATTTGTCAGCGGGCGCGAACCAGGCTGCCTCGACGATGCGCCAGATGTACACGACCGCCATCAGCGAGCCGACGACGATGACAGCCACCAGCGCCATGCCGAGGACGCCTTCCTCGAGGGCGGCCGCCACCAGGTACCACTTGCTGATGAAGCCCGCGGTGCCGGGCACCCCGATCAGGCTGAGGCCGGCAACGACCAGCGCCGAGAACGTCCACGGCATGCGCTTCGCGGCCCCGGCCAGGTGCTGAAGATCGAGCTGGCTGTAGCGCGTGGCAATGGCCATCACGGCCAGGAACAGCGCCCCCTTGGCCAGCGCGTGGTTGAACATGTGCAACAGGCTGGCGGAGACGCCGCCGATGCTGAGCAGGCTGGCGCCGAGCAGGATATAGCCGATCTGCGCGACCGATGAGTAGGCCAGCAGGCGCTTGAGATTTGACTCGAACAGCGCGACCGCCGATCCAAAAAGGATGGCCAGCACGGCCAGCGGCATCAGGTACGCTGCGAACTGCTCCTCGTGGCCCGTGAGGTTCTGCTGGAACACGACGAAATCAAACCGCAGCAGCACGTACAGGGCCACCTTGGTGGCGCAGGCCGCGAAGAAGGCGCTCACTGCGTGGGGCGCATAGGTGTAGGCATTGGGCAGCCAGACGTGCAGCGGGAACACGGCGGCTTTCAGGGCCAGCCCGACCGTGATGAAGCCCGCCGCGACCAGGATGGGTTTCTGGTCCGCGACTTCGTGAATGCGCAACTCCATGTCCGCCAGGTTCAGCGTTCCGGTCATCATGTAGACCAGGCCGACGCCGATCAGGTAGAAGGTGGCGCCGATGGTCCCCATGAGCAGGTACTTGAACACCGCCGGTAGCGCGCGCCGGTCCGGGCCGCCGGCCACCAGCACATAGCTGGCCAGCGAGGAGATTTCCATGAAGACGAAGATGTTGAAAGCGTCGGCCGCGACCAGGATGCCGGCCAGGCCGGCCAGCGCCAGCAGCCAGGCGGAGTAGAACAGCGGCTGGCGGCGCGGTTCGATCTCGCTGTCGAGGCTGGCCTTGCCGGCCAGCAACGCCAGCGTGGAAGCGCCGGTTACGATCAACAGCAGCAGCGCGCTGAAACTGTCGACCAGCAGTTCGATGCCGTAGGGCGCCGACCAGCCGCCGAGCGCGTAGCGATACTCCTGCCCGTCCAGCACGCCGACGGTCATCTGCACCGCGATCGCGAAGGCCATCGCGCTGGCGGCTGTGGCCGCGGCCCAGGCCAGTCCGCGCGGCCGCAGCAGGATCAACAGCGGTGCGATCAGCAGCGGCACCACGACCTGCAGCGCCGGCAGATGTGCGTTCAGCCCGGTCACCGCCGGTCGATCTCCTGGATCTCGTGTTCCTCGGTGGTGCCGTACTCTTCCTTGATGCGCACCGCGATGCCCAGCCCCAGCGCGGTCGTCGAGATGCCCACGACGATGGCGGTCAGGATCAGCACCTGCGGCAGCGGATTGGAATAAAGCGGGTCGACCATGCCCGGCAGCACGATCGGCGCAGTGCCTCCGCTGACCTTGCTCATGGTGATGTACAGCAGGAACACGGCGGACTGGAACAGCGACACGCCGATCAGCTTCTTGATCAGGTTGACCTTGGCCACCACGGCGTAGAACCCGGTCATGAGCAGCACCACGAACACCCAGTAGTGGTAGAGGCCCAGCAGTTCCATCAGGCCCGGTCCCTCGCGGCGAAGGCGTGAAAAATGCTCAGCAGCGTGCCGGTGACGGTCATGCCGACCCCCGCCTCGATCAGGATGATGCCGAGTTGCTGGCCGGCCACGGGATTGGCGGCCAGCACCGAGTAATCCAGGAAATTCGAACCGAGCGCGATGCCCGCCAGGCCGACCGCGCCGTACAACAGCGCGCCCCCGACCATCAGGGCGTTCAGCCAGCTCTGCGGCACCGCGGCGAGCGTGCGGTCCTCACCTTCGACCAGGGCATAGAGGATAAAGGCCGCCGCGATCAGCGCGCCGGCCTGGAAGCCGCCGCCCGGCCCGTACTCGCCATGAAACTGCACGTAGAGGCCGAACAGCAGGATGAACGGCACCAGCAGGCGGCCGACGACTCGGGGAATCACGTGCTCGCGCAGACCGATTCCCGAGGGGTCCCGCTCGCCGGGCGGGCGGTGAGCGGCCCCGTGGCGGCGCGCGGACAGCAGGAAGAGCACGCCGATGCCGGCGGTGAATACCACGAACACCTCGCCGAGCGTGTCATAGCCGCGAAAGCTGCCCAGCACCGCGGTCACGACGTTGGGAATGTCGATGTATTCCGGCGTTTTCTCCAGGTACCACGGCGCCACGTGCTGGTGCACCGGGGCATTGGGGTCGCCGAATCGCGGCTTGTCGAACGTGGCGTACAGCACCACCAGCGTGGCGCTGGCCACGACCGCCAGCGACAGCCAGCGATGGCGCGTTCCCAGGCGCTCCCGCTCCGAAGTCAGCGCCAGTGCGCCCAGGAACAGCACCGTCGAGATCCCGGCGCCCACGGCGGCCTCGGTCAGCGCCACGTCGGCCGCGTCAAGGATGAAGAAGTTGATCGCGATCAGCAGGCTGAAGATGCCCAGCAGCATCACGGCCACGAACAGGTTGCGCGTGCGCACGATCCCGAGCGCGGTGATCACGAGCAGGGTCAGCAGGAAGATGCTGAAGACGGCGGTCACGACTCGGTGCCCTCGTCCGCCGCGTGCCCGGCATCCGGCTTGATGCCGGCCAGCAGGGCTGCGTTGGCCAATGCGTAGGACGCCGTCGGACTGGTGATCAGCAGAAACAACAGGATGGCGGCCAGCTTGATGGTGGCCAGCGACAGACCGGCCTGCAGCATCACGCCCGTCAACACCAGCGCCGCGCCCATGGTGTCGGTGACGCTGGCCGCGTGCATGCGGGTATAGAGATTGGGCATGCGCAGGGCCCCGATGCCGCCGATCAGCACGAACACGCCACCGGCGGACAGCAATACCCAGCTCGCCAGGTCGAGAACGAGTTCCATCATCCCGACTCCCCGCCGTCGCGGACCGTCACGGCCCCATCGGCTGCTTGCTGGTCGGGTGCGCGATGCTCCTCCGCGCGCTTGGCGGCCCGGGAGCGGAAGAACTCCAGCACCGCCAGGACACCGATGAAGTTGATCAGGGCGTAGGCCAGGGCCAGGTCGAGAAAATCCGGCCGGCCGGCCAGGAACGCGATGACGGAGAACAGCAGCACGGTCTTCGTGCCGAACATGTTCACCGCCAGCACGCGGTCATACACGGTCGGCCCCAGCAGCGCCCGGGTCAGGGCCAGGGCCATGGTGACCAGCGTGGCGATGGTT
>JAPHSB010000001.1 GCA_026193295.1 Lysobacterales bacterium | reverse complement strand
GACAGCAGGCCTTCCTGCATGCGCGCACCACCGGTGGCCGAGAAACAGATCAGCGGCGCCCGCTGGCGCAGGCTTTCCTGGCCGGCGCGGGCGAACTTTTCACCCACCACCGAACCCATCGAGCCACCCATGAAGCCGAACTCAAACGCGCAGGCCACGATGTCCCGGCCCGCCAGTTTGCCGCCCATCGCGATCAGCGCATCCTTCTCGCCGGTTTTTTTCTGGGCCGCGTTGATGCGGTCGCGATATTTCTTGCTGTCGCGGAATTTGAGTGGATCCATGGGCTCGAGGCCCGCCGCGATCTCCCGCTGCTCGCCCGGGTCGAGAAAGTGCTCGAGTCTGGTCCGGGCGCTCACCGGCATGTGGTGGGAACACTTCGGGCACACCGACAGGTTGCGCTCCAGTTCCGGTCGGTACAGCACGGCTGAGCAGGCCTCGCACTTCGTCCAGAGCCCCTCCGGCACCGTGCGCTTGCTGCCGCCCTCGGTGCGAATGCGCGACGGCATCAATTTCTGGAACCAGCTCATAGCGAGGTATTGTCCATTGCCGCGCGGATGGGCGCAAGAAAGGCGGTCACGGCCGTGCAGGCCGCGTCGGCCGAATCTGCCGCCCCCAGGGCCTCGATCAGGGCGCTGCCGATGACCACCCCTTCGGCCAGCCCGGCCACCGCTGCAGCACTCTCCGGGCCCTTGATTCCGAAGCCCACCGCGAGGGGCAGACGGCTGTATTCACGCAGTCGCGCCAGTGGTCCCGCCAGCGCCGCTGCATCGAGCCGGTTGGCACCCGTGATGCCCTTGAACGAGACGTAGTAGAGATAACCGCGCGCCTGCGCGGCGATCGACTTGATTCGCGCCTCGGTGGTCGTGGGCGCTACCAGGCAGATCGGATGGATGCCCTGCTCCGCCAGGAACGCACCCAGGTCGCCCATCTCTTCGGGCGGGCAGTCGACCATCAGCACGCCGTCAACGCCGGCAGCGGCCGCGTCCCGGGCGAACTCTTCGTGGCCATAGCGCTCGACCGGATTCATATAGCCCATCAACACCACCGGGGTCTCGCGGTCCCCGCTGCGGAATTCCCGGACGATTTCGAGTACCTTGCAAACGCTGACGCCACGCGCGATGGCGTGTTCGCTGGCGACCTGGATCACCGGGCCATCCGCTGTCGGGTCGGAAAACGGCACACCCAGTTCCAGCACGTCGGCCCCCGCGGCGACCAGCGCGTGCAGCACCGGCACGGTCCAGCCCGGCTCCGGGTAGCCTGCCGTCACGAAGGGGATCAACGCGGTCCGGCCATTCGCGGCCAGCTTTTCGAAGCGGCGATCGATGCGATTGCTCACAGCGAGATACCCTCCAGTTCGGCAACGGTCTGGACGTCTTTGTCGCCGCGGCCGGAAAGGTTTATCAAGACGATTTGATCCGGGCGCATGCCGGCCGCCATCTTGAAACCGTGGGCAACCGCATGGCTGCTTTCCAGCGCCGGCAGGATACCCTCGAGCCGGGTCAGCTGGTGGAATGACTGGAGCGCTTCCTCGTCCGTGACCCCGACATACTCAGCCCGGCCAGTGTCCTTCAGCCAGGCGTGCTCCGGCCCCACGCCGGGGTAGTCGAGACCGGCCGAAACCGAGTGCGTGTGCGTGATCTGACCTGCGTCATCGTCCATCAGGTAAGTTCTGCAACCATGCAAAACCCCAGGACGACCGGCGCACAGCGAAGCGGCATGCCGGCCCGTCTGCAGGCCCTCGCCGGCAGCTTCCACGCCGACCATGCGCACACCGGCATCACCGATGAACGGGTGGAACAGGCCGAGGGCGTTGGAACCGCCGCCGACACAGGCCACCAGGACATCGGGCAAAGCCTCGTACTGTTCCAGCATCTGGCGCCTGGCCTCCCGGCCCACCACGGCGTTGAAGTCACGCACCATCAGGGGATACGGGTGCGGGCCGGCTACCGTGCCGATGATGTAATAGGTGTCGTCTATGTTGGTCACCCAGTCGCGCATGGCCTCGTTCAGCGCGTCCTTCAGAGTCTTCGACCCCGAAGTTACCGGCCGCACTTCGGCGCCGAGCAGTCGCATGCGAAAAACGTTGATCGCCTGCCGATGAATGTCCACCTCGCCCATGTACACGGCGCATTGCTTGCCCAGGCGCGCCGCGACCGTGGCCGAGGCTACGCCGTGCTGCCCGGCGCCGGTTTCGGCGATGATGCGCTTCTTTCCCATGTGCTGGGCCAGCAAGCCCTGGCCCATGGTGTTGTTGATCTTGTGCGCACCGGTGTGATTGAGGTCCTCGCGCTTCAACAGGATGCGCGCCCCGCCCGCGGCCTCGGTCAGGCGCTGCGCGAAATAGATGGGCGATGGCCGGCCCACGTAATGCGCGAGGTCAGCATCCAGCCGGGCCATGAACTCCTCGTCGCTGCGCCAGCGGAAATACGCTTCCTTGAGTTCTTCCAGCGCGTGCATGAGCGTTTCCGACGCATAGGTCCCGCCATAGGGTCCGAAATGGCCTGCATCGTCCGGCTCGCTCGAAACGGGGATCACATTCGCAGTCTCAATACTCACTTTTCGCCTCGCTGATGAAAATCTTCATTTTTTCCGCATTCTTGATGCCGGGGGCGTCCTCGACGCCACTGGAAACATCCACGGCCCATGGCCGCACCTGCCGTACGGCCTGCCGGACATTGTCCGGCGTCAAACCGCCGGCCAGGATCAGCGGCAGTTCGAGGTCCGGTACGCCGGCCCAGTCGAAGGTCCGACCGGTGCCGCCGGTCTCACCGGACCGATGGCTATCCAAAAGCAAGCCGGCCGCATCGGCAAAACTGCGCGCGGCGTGCGCCAGTGACGGCGCCGAGCCCATCGCCAGCGCCTTGATATAAGGCAGGCCGAACCGCCGGCAGAAGGCCGCATCCTCGTGGCCATGAAACTGCAGCAGGCTCAGCGGCACCCGGTCGAGAATCCGGCGGACCTGCTCGGAATCCTGGTCCATGAACAGGCCCACCCGCGAAACAAACGGGGGTACCCGGCGCGCCAGGGCTGCCGCCGTATCCGGGTCCAGGACGCGGCGGCTGCGCGGTGCGAATACGAAACCGAGGGCGTCGGCTCCAGCAGCCACCGCCGCCAGCAGGTCTTCCTGCCGGGTAATCCCGCAGATTTTAACCCGCATGCCGCACCCGGTTCACGACAAATCCCTGCCCCGGGGGAAAGCCGGGGCCGCAGCGGGCAGCCCATATTGTTCCGGATAGCGGGCGCGCACGAAATACAGCCCCTCCGGCGCGGCGGTCGGCGCAGCCTTGCTGCGGTCCCGCAGCGCCAGCAGCTGAGCAGGCCAGGCAACCTCTGCATTGCCCTGCCCGACGCTCAGCAGGGTTCCCGCGATATTCCTCACCATGTGATAGAGAAAGCCATTGGCCGTGACTTCCAGGGTCACGGCTTCTCCCGATCGGTGCACCGCGATGTCGTGGATTTCGCGCACGGCATGCCTGGCCTGGCAGGCGCCCGCACGAAACGAAGTGAAGTCGTGTTCCCCGCGTAAAGCCTGTGCCGCCTCGTGCATCCTCTCGGCGTCCAGCGGCACCCGGCACCAACTCATCCGCCGGGCTTCCAGCGCGGGCCGGATCCAGCGGTTGAGCACCAGGTAGCGGTAAGTGCGTGAATAGGCGCTGAAACGGGCATGAAAGGAATCGTCGACCTGGCGGATCCACAGCACGCTGACACCGGCCGGCAGGTGGCTGTTGAGACCCAGCACCCAGTCGCGCTCCGCGCGCTCGGCTTTCGAGTCGAAGTGTGCCACCTGGCCCAGGGCGTGGACCCCGGTATCGGTCCGGCCGCAGCAGACCGCCCGGACTTCCTGGTCGGCAACGCGGGACAAGGCGGCCTCGAGGCAGCCCTGCACGGTCGGTTCCTGCCGCTGGATCTGCCAGCCGAAGAATTCACTGCCGTCGTACTCGAGGCCAATGGCGTAGCGCATGACAAACCAGCGGCGCCAGGGTTCAGAGAATCACCAGCATCTTCTTCGCTTCCGCCTGCTGTTCCTCGGTTCCGTTGCTGACCACCTCTTCGAGAATGACGCGGGCCGCTTCCTTGTCACCCATCGAAATGTAGGCGCGTGCCAGGTCGAGCTGGATTTCGGGATCGGAACTGTCTTCATCGAGCAGTTCCGCATCAACATCGCCGGCGGGCCGTTTGCGGCTCGGTGCGGGGGGCTCCGAACCGGTCTCCGGTTCGCTGTCGGTCTCCGATTCG
>JAPHSB010000307.1 GCA_026193295.1 Lysobacterales bacterium | reverse complement strand
CGCCGTGAGTTGGTGCTCGACCGCCTGATGGCGCTGGAGAGCGATGAAATCAACCTGGAAGATGTCAAATGGGTGGTACTGATGGTGCTGTTCAATCAGCCCGGCCAGGAAGCCAACTATGCCTGGATGGAAGACATGATGTTTGACACCGAGCAAGACTACCGCCATTAATAAATAAGAATAAGAACCCGAGGAACACCGCATTAAACTTCTGATCGTAGAGTCACCGGCCAAAGCGGCCACCATCAACAGGTATCTTGGTCCCGATTTCAAGGTACTGGCATCCTATGGCCATGTCCGTGACCTTCCGTCGCGGGACGGCGCGGTCGATCCTGACAACGATTTCGCGATGACCTACGAGCTGAACGAAGGCAGCGAGAAGCACGTTCGGGAAATCATCAAGGCGGCGCGCCAGGCTGAGGCAGTCTACCTGGCGACAGACCTCGATCGCGAAGGCGAGGCCATTTCCTGGCACATTTACGAAATTCTGCGCGAAGAAGGCCTGACCGGGAAAATCCCGTTCTTCCGCGTGGAGTTTTCGGAGATCACGGAAAAAGCCATCAAGGATGCCGTGGCCAATCCGCGTGAACTGTCGATGGATCTCGTGAACGCCCAGCAGGCGCGGCGGGCGTTGGACCATCTGGTTGGTTTCAACCTGTCGCCGTTGCTGTGGAAGAAGATCCAGACCGGCCTCTCGGCAGGGCGCGTACAGAGCCCGGCGTTGAGGATGATCGTCGAACGCGAGCGTGAGATCGAGGCGTTCGAGGCCCAGGAATACTGGACCATCGAAGCCGACATGCAGCACGCAGGCGCGGACTTCCTATCTCGCCTGGTGCGTCTGCAGGGCGAACGGCTCAAGCAGTTCGACCTGACAGCAGCCGAGCAGGCGCAGGCGGTCAGGGACCGGCTGACCGCTGCGGCGGCGGGCCAGTTGCGGGTTGACCGGGTCAATCGCAGTCAGCGCAAGCGGCGGCCCGCACCGCCATTCATTACCTCGACATTGCAGCAGGACGCGGCCAGGAAACTCAGGTTTTCGGCACAGCGCACCATGCGAACTGCGCAATCGCTGTATGAGGGTGTGAAGTTGAACGGCGAGAGCCAGGGGTTGATCACCTACATGCGTACCGATTCGGTCAACCTGTCCAACGATGCCTTGGCCGACCTTCGAGGGGAAATCCAGAGTGAGTATGGCGCCGAGTATCTCCCGGGCAAGCCCAATGTTTACAAGACCAAGTCGAAGAATGCGCAGGAAGCGCACGAGGCGATTCGCCCGACCTCCGCGGCACTGCATCCGGCCAAGCTCAAGGCGAAGTTGTCTGAAGACCAGCTTCGCCTGTATGAATTAATCTGGCGGCGCGCAATGGCTTCCCAGATGAAACCGGCACTGGTCGATACGGTCGCGGTTGAGTTCGACTGTGACGGCGATGCGACGTTTCGTGCGAACGGATCCGTCATAGCGTTCCCCGGTTACCTGCGCGCCTACGAAGAGTCGCAGCCGCAGGGCAAGGAAGAAAAGGAATCCCGCTTGCCCGATATGAAGGAAGGCGACATCGTTCGCTTGCTGGACATCCGGGCCGAGCAGCATTTCACCGAGCCGCCTCCGCGTTACTCCGAGGCCAGCCTGGTCAAGGCCCTCGAGGACTTCGGGATCGGCCGGCCATCGACCTATGCGAGCATCATCCAGACGCTGGTTCGTCGCCGCTACGTGGAAATGGACCGGCGCCGCTTCATTCCGACCGACACCGGCCGGGTCGTCGCCCGTTTTCTCGAAGAGCATTTCGAACCCTATGTGGACTACGAGTTCACCGCGCGGATGGAGGACACCCTGGACGAGATTTCCCGTGGGGAGATGCATTGGATCCCCCCGCTGATGCAGTTCTGGAAGCCGTTCATTCGGCGGGTCCGCGAGAAAGAGGAAACCGTCAGCCGGGCGGACGCCAAGCTGACCCGGGTCCTGGGAACCGACCCCAAGACCGGCAAAGAGGTCTCTGTGCGACTGGGCCGCTTCGGCCCACATGCGCAGATCGGAACGGTCGAAGACGAGGATAAGCCGCGCTTTGCCGGCCTGCGCCCGGGGCAAAGCCTGGAAACCATCGAGCTGGAAGAGGCCCTGGAGTTATTCAAGCTGCCGCGTGACCTGGGCTTCACACCGGACGGGGAGGAAGTCTCCGCGGGTATCGGCCGCTTCGGCCCTTTCATTCGCTATGGCAGCAAGTTTGTTTCACTGAAAGACGCGGATCCGCACACGGTCACCCTGTCGGAGGCGCTCGAAGTCGTAGCAGCCAAGAAGCAGGCGGACCTGGACCGCATTCTGCGAACTTTCGAAGGCACCGAAGTGCAAATTCTGAAGGGGCGCTGGGGGCCTTTCATCAGTGACGGCAAGAAGAACGCCCGCATGCCGAAGGAGCGGGAGCCCGAATCGATGACCCTCGATGAGTGCCTGGCTGCGCTGGAAGCGGCGCCGGACAAACGGAGCCGCAAGAAAGCGGCCAAGAAAGTCGCCAAGAAGGTGGCCAGGAAAAAGACGGCGCGCAAAAAGTCCGCCGGGAAAAAGACCGCCAAAAAGAAGGCGGCGAAAAAGACTGCCCGAAAGAAAGTAGCTGCCAAGGCAGGCAGCGACTGAAACGGCTGTGCCTGCGGGGAAGGTCCTTTCGATCGGCGAGGCAGCGCAATGCCTGCGAGCCGGCGAGCTCATTGCCTATCCGACCGAGGCGGTTTACGGCCTCGGCTGTGACCCGGCCAATGAAGCGGCGGTTCTTCGTCTCCTCAAGCTGAAAAGTCGCCCGGTGGCTGCCGGACTGATACTCATCGCCGATCGGTTCGAGCATTGTGAACCCTTTATCGGCCCATTGGGACCAGGGCAGCTGGACCGCGCGCTGTCCACCTGGCCCGGACCGGTCACCTGGTTGTTTCCCCGCGGGCAAGGCGTGCCCGACTGGCTGGCGGGGGTCCATCAGACCATCGCACTGCGCGTGACGGCGCATCCCGTTTGCCGCAGTCTGTGTGCCGAGTTCGGCGCGGCGATCGTGTCTACCAGTGCCAATCCGAGTGAGGCCGAGCCCGCGCGCACGCCGGAGCGGGTTGAAGAATACTTCGGGCAAGCGCTCTGTGGCATCGTGGCAGGGGCGCTGGGAGACAGCCAACGGCCCAGCGAAATCCGAGATCTGGCCAGCGGTCGGATCATTCGAAAGGGCTGAATTGAGCAGTGCAGAGCCAATGAACACCGAGGCCGTGAAGGTCTACCTGTTGCAGCTACAGGATCGCATTTGCGCCGAGCTGGAAAAGGAAGACGGAAGCGCCGTGTTCCGGGAGGACGCCTGGTCGCGTGAGGATGGCGAGACGCAAACAGGTGAATCAGCCGCAGACAGTCCCGGCCTGGGCGGCGGCGGTCGTACCCGCGTATTGACAGGGGGGCGTGTGTTCGAGCAGGCCGGGGTGAATTTTTCCCACGTGACCGGCCGCCGCCTGCCGCCGGCTGCCACCGCGGCCCGGCCGGAGCTGGCCGGCCGCCGGTTCGAAGCGTTGGGTGTCTCGCTGGTCATGCATCCGGAGAACCCCCATGTGCCGACCAGTCACGCCAATGTGCGTTTTTTCGTGGCGGAGAAGGACGGTGAAAAGCCCGTGTGGTGGTTCGGTGGCGGTTACGACCTCACCCCCTACTACCCGGTGCGCGAAGACATTATCGGCTGGCACCGCACTGCTCAGGCCGCCTGCGCGCCTTTTGGAGACGAGGTGTATGGCCACTACAAGGCATGGTGCGACCGCTATTTCCACCTGAAGCACCGCGGTGAGGCGAGGGGGGTTGGAGGCCTGTTTTTCGATGACCTGAACGAATGGGGTTTCGGGCGCAGCTTCGAGTTCATGCGCGCGGTCGGCGACAGTTACCTCGATGCCTATATGCCCATCGTGAGGAAGCGCCGGGATCAGGCCTGGACCCGGCGTCAGCGCGAATTCCAACTCTATCGGCGGGGTCGCTATGTCGAGTTCAACCTGGTCTACGACAGGGGAACCCTGTTCGGCCTGCAGTCGGGTGGGCGCACCGAATCCATCCTGATGTCGCTGCCGCCGCTGGTCGCCTGGCGTTACGACTGGCACCCGGAACCCGGCTCCGAAGAAGCACTGCTCTACGACTATCTCGAACCCCGCGACTGGCTGGCGGACTAATCCTCCAGCAGCACGCTGGCGTGCGTATGGACGCCCGTTGCAGGGAGGTGTCGGGAACCCCAGTGCAGGACACGCTCAAGACGTCCCTGTGCGCTAATTAACT
>JAPHSB010000004.1 GCA_026193295.1 Lysobacterales bacterium | reverse complement strand
GACGCTGTTCCAGGTCACGTTACCGTGCGTGAGGATTGCGCCCTTGGGCAGTCCGGTCGTTCCGCCCGTGTAGTAGATGCCCCAGGGATCGTCCATGGCCAGTTCCGGCGTCGCAGCCGGTCCTGAACTCAGCGCATCCCGCTCCGAGAAGTCACGTTCACCCGGACCCGGACGCGTCATGGCAACGACATGCTCCACCGTGCTGAAGGTGGGCTTGAGCTGCTCGACCTGCGGTCGCCAGTCCTCGCTGTAGACCAGGACCCTGGGCGCGCCGCTGGCGACGATTCCTTCCAGTTCGTGGACGGTGAGACGCCAGTTCAGGTTTTGCAGGATGGCGCCGATCTTGGGCGCCGCCCAGAACAGGTCGAGGTACTCGGGCCGGTTCGACGCGTAGACGGCGACGCGGTCGCCCTTGTTCACACCGAGGCCGGACAGGAAGTTGGCAGTCTGGTTGGCTCGCGCATTCCACTCGGCAAAAGTCGTTTCGGCCCCGCTGGCATAGTCGATGAGCGCCACGCTGTCCGGTGTCAGTTTCGCCCGCTTGTCGAGCCAATCCGTAACAAAGTGAGACTGCTGGATCATTTTGGTCTCCCCCACTGGACGATCGTGCCGCCCCAGACATAACCGATGCCGGCGGCAATGATTGCCATGGTGTCGCCCGGCTTGAGCCGACCCTGCTCGATGCCGGCTTCTATATTGATAATCGCATCCTGCTCGCCGATGTGCCCGATGCTCGACATGTAGACGCTCTGCTCTTCGGTCAGGCCGAGGTGTTCGAGCAATTCGCGATGGGCCGATGGCTTGACCAGTGACATGTTGAAGAAATCGATGTCGGCGCGAGTGTAGGGCATGCCGTCGCTCTTGGTGCCCGAGCGCTCGAGCGCATGGTCCACGCAGGCCAGCCAGTTTTCGATCGAAACCTCGCCGAGCCGCGCCTTCATCGCCTCCGGTTCGACCAGCCGGAACTTGAAGCTCCCGTCGTCTACCGCATTGTCCGTGGGATGCTGCACGGTGCCGCTGGCCGGAACGATGACGTGCCGGCTCATCGAGCCGTCCGCGATCAGGTGATTGCCGAGCACCTGGTTCTCGGGCCAGTCCCGTTTGACGATCATGGCAGCGGCGCCCGCACCGATATTGAACAGGAACGAGGTGTTTATATCGGTCAGATCGATGAAATGCGAAACTGCATAGCCGCCGCCGATCAGGATCGTGTCGATCGAGGGGTCATCGGCCATCAGGCTCCTGGCCATTTTCAGCGCCGCGATGGTCGTGGCGCAGCGCATGTGCAGGTCGATACCCCAGGCTTTCCGTGCGCCAATCTCGTGGGCGAGGTCGATCGCGGTCGTCCACAGCAGGTATTCGCGCCACTCCTCAGTGGTGCACAGCACCACGTCGATTTCCAGTGGATCGATGCCGCCCTTCTCCAGGGCCTTTCGCGCGGCCAGAGCCGCCATCTGGTTTGGGTGCACTCGCGGGTCCGCGACGAATTTGCGCTCGATGCCCAGCTTTTCCCGGACCACCCATTCGGGCAGGCCGCTCTGTTCGGCGATTTCCGCGGCGGTCACGAACGTGTCCGGAAAGTAGGTTCCGGTTGAGACGATGCCCATGGTTGTCATGATGAAGCTCTCACTGCGATACCGCGTTCGGCGAAGCGTGCGGAGCGCATCAGCCCGGCCGCGACCGGAGCCCGTCGGCGATCAGGTCGGTCACGGTCTCGGCAATCTCGGATGCGGGTCTGGTTTCATCCCATTCCGCATATCTCATGCCAAGGAATACGGCGATGCCCATGATGGCCCAGGACCACGTTTCGTAATCTCCCTCGCGAATTTCCCCGCTTTCCGCCGCGCTCTTGAGGTAGGAGGGGTAAGCTTTGGCGAAACTCTCGTAGTGCTTGCGAAAAGCGTCGTTGGCTACGAACTCCGCTTCTGAAATGATGCGGTAGATGCCCTTGTGCTGACGCACGAATTCTATATAGGCCTGAATGCCCAAACGCTCGGCAGTCAGGCGGTTTGGAGCCGTGGCGACACGCTCCGCGATCCAGCGGCGGGTGCGGACACTCATGAACGACACCAGCGCCTCGAATATCTCTTCCTTGCTTTCGAAATAGGTGTAAAAGGTCCCGAGAGCGACACCCGCCCGTTGCGTGATGCCGCTTATGGCGGCGTCATGGAAACCTCTTTCACCAAATTCTATCTCGGCCGCCTGCAATAACTTGTCGCGCGTTTTCTGGCCGCGAGCCGTTTTTGGCAACTTATGGTGAGTTGAAACTTGATTCATGTTTCATAAAGTTCCATACTTTGACGCAATTGGCAAGAGATTGAGTGCCAATCCAAGCGTAAAACCTGAAATCAGGCAAACCAGAACAGGTTGGCATCGAGGCACAACAGACGGAGGAAACCCTAATGAAAAGGCTACTTGAGCAGCAAGAGAAGCGCCCGGCCTGGCGCAAACCCCTATTCGCCATGGCGGTCACCCTGTCCGCGATGGCAATGGCGCCCGCAACGACACTCGCCCAGTCTGAAGCGGACGAAGAACAAGTCGCCGGAGTGCTTGAAGAGGTTATCGTGACCTCGGCACGCAGACGGGAAGAAAACGTCCAGGACGTACCCATTGCAGTAAGCCTCCTGTCAAGCGACCAGATCGAGAAGTACAACATCCTGGACCTCGGCGACTTGTCGAAGGTCGTGCCGAACTCGAACATCAGCGCCGGGCGCGCAACCAATTCCACGATCGTCGCCTACATTCGGGGCGTCGGTCAGAGCGACCCACTGTGGGGATTCGAGCCGGGCGTCGGGGTCTACATGGATGACGTATTCATCGCGCGTCCGCAGGGCGCTTTGCTGGACGTCTATGATGTGCAGTCCATCGAAGTCCTGCGCGGCCCGCAGGGCACGCTGTACGGCAAGAACACCATTGGCGGCGCCATCAAGTACAACACGCGTGACATCGTCGGCGACCCGTACGGACGGGCAACGGTCGAGGCCGGTAACTATAGCCGGCTGGACCTGAAGGCAGCCGGTTCCATGCCCGTCAGTGAGAACTTCTACATTGGCGCTTCGGTCGCGTATCTCACCCGTGATGGCTATGGCGAGGTGGTGGAAAGTGAGTTGCCTCAGGTGTGGAATGAAATTGGCGAGGACGTATCCAACAAGGACCTGCTAGCCGCCCGCGCCAACGCCACCATTCTCATCGGTGAGAATTCCAGGCTCAAATTCGCCGTGGACACCGTCAAGGACGACTCCAACGCCCGGGGCTCCCGGCGACTGAACGACAATTGGGGTCCGCCGCTCGAAAGTCGCTATAACGTCAAGAGTGACCTGCCGGTCGGCCTGGAGCGTGTCCGCATGTCCGGTGGTTCCGCCATCTTCGATTCGACGCTCAGTGATAACTGGGACCTCAAGCTGATCGGCGCTTACCGCGAAAGCGAAACGGACTCCTACATCGATTTCGAGGCGCTGAACCAACCCATTTTCAACGTGCTCGGCGCCTACGATGACAACCAGACCAGTTTCGAAGGACAGCTCAACTACCACAACGACCGTTGGGCCGCCGTCATGGGCGCGTACTATTACGACGGGGACGCCTGCGGCGCGTTCGACGTGGTGCTTGGCTTGTTCGGCATTACGGATTTGACCTCGGGTTGTGTGAATACGAAGAGCAAATCCGTGTACGCTGACGCCACCTGGTCGCTCACCGACAACTGGAACCTGAGCTTCGGCGGCCGCTGGAACGAAGACAAGAAAACGGCTTCGGTGTACGTCGGCCGTTACCTGGGCATTGTGACGGGCCCGGAAACCGCATTAGATCGGGACAACATACCGAGCGGCTTGTCGTTGCTCTCAGTGTCGTCCGATTACACCAACAGCCGGACATTCGATGATTTCACGCCCCGGATCAGTGTCGACTATCGCTTCACTGACAACGTGATGGGTTATGCGAGCTTTACCAACGGCTTCAAGAGCGGCGGCTTCGACATGCGCGGTAACGAGGCAGTCTTCCCCGGCACGGTTGACGGCTACGAGCCAGAGACAGTCGATAGCTATGAAATCGGCATGAAAACGACCGCCCTGGACGGCAACCTGGTCTTCAATGTGACGGCGTTCCTGGCGGACTATACCGACCTGCAGATCACCACCCAGCAATTCGTGGAGTTCAACGGCGTGCCCACCAACGTCACGGCCGTGGTCAACGCCGGCAAGCAGGAAAACAAGGGGCTCGAAGTCGAGACGGTATATCGTCCCAACGAGTACGTCCAGTTGACGGCCATGGTGGGATACCTGGATGCCGACCTCATCGAATTCCTGACCTCGGATCCAGAAAACCCGGGTGAGATCATCGACCTTGGCCCCCTTTACGACCCGGTGTTTTCTCCTGACTACTCAGGATTGCTGAGCGCCGAGTTCTTCTGGAGCATGGGCAACGGAGATGGCTACGGGCGCATTGGCTACACCTTCACCGATGACATCAAGACCATGAACCTGGCGCCGAGCGTCGGCGACCAGCCCGGTTATGGGTTGTTGGATGCCACGGTGGCCTACACCACGCAGGACGGCCGGTGGCGTTTCGCCCTGAACGGCAACAACCTGACCGATGAGGAGTACCTGCAGGCCGGCTATGATTTCGGCCCCGCAATCAACTACATCAGCCAGTTGGGTTACTACGGGCCACCCAGAACCTGGAGCGTCAGCGCGACCTTTACGTACTGATAATCCAGCGGCCCTGCGATTGCGACCCGGCATAAGAACCGGGTCGCAATTTTTATATGGCCTTTCAGGTTGTTACTGAAGAAGGATAATGAACACCAGCAGGATCGAAACGTTTCTCATGATCACCAGCGCTCTGCTGTGGCTGGTGATGGTCGGCTTGGCCGGGGCGGGGCACTGGCTTGCCGGGCTCTACGTGCTGCTGGGCCTGCTATTGATCTACGGTGTGCTCGGTTCGTCGCACAAGGGGCGCTTCGATCTGCGGCTGGTGGCCTTTCCCACGCTCATATGGATTGTGATGTGGGCGGTCGCGTTCGGGCTCGGCACCTACTATGCCGACGCTTTTGCCGGACAGCGCCCTGACTTCACGATCCTTGGTTTCCATCCTTCTTTCGCCGCGATCATTGTTCTTTTCTGGGTGGCTCCAACCTTGCTGATGGGTTTTGGCTTCGAGGCCGTCAAGGACCGCTGGCTCTCACAGGAGCGCTGGGATGACTTCGTTCGCCGCATACACGAACCTGAGAACGGGGACGACGGCGAGGGGCCGGAGTGAGCGAGACGGTCAAATACCTGATCCTTGCCTCGTCGTTCCTGGTCCTGGCCATTTCCTTCGCCATCGGCTTGTGGGCAAAGAAAAAGGTGACCTCGCCGGAGGCGTTTTTCGGGGGCGCGAAGATCTTCGGTCCGCTTACCGTCGGCCTTGCCACCATGGCCGCGGTCGGTAGCGCCTTTGCCGTGGTGGGTGTGCCCGGCCTGGTGTTCAGTACCGGCAATACGATCCTGTTGTTCATGTTCGCTGCACCCGCGTTCGTGTTTGGCTACCTGGTGATCGGCAAAAAAGTGCGGGGCATGGCCGAAATTGGTTCTGTCGCCAGCCTCGGCGACCTGGCGGACCTGCGCTTCAACCATCACCGCGGGATCAAGCTGATGCTGTCGATCATGCTTTTCCTCGGTTGCGCGATGTACCTGTCGGCCCAGGTCGAGGCCTGCGCCAAGCTGTTCGAGAACCTCTTCGACTGGAACCCGGTCGTGATTAGCGTGGTGATCTTCGCCATCCTGATCGCCTACACGGTGCTCAGCGGCGAGATCGGCGGCATTCTCACCCAGGCCTTTCAGGGATTGGTGATCGTCCTGGCCGGTGTCATTTTCATCGTCTCGTTTTTCGCCGTGACCGGTGGTTTTGGCCCGGTCCTCGAAGCCATTTCCGGACCTCAGGGCACGACGGCGGGTCTTGACCCGGATGCCATGACAGCCTGGGGTAGCCTGCCCGGCGCCTATTCCTTCGCCTGGGTGCTGCTGCCGACGCTCGGCATCATGTGCCAGCCCCAGGTGCTGACGCGCATGATGATGCTTCGGAACCCACGCGACATGCCGCGGCTGTCGATTTATGCCACCTGCACCAACATGGTGGCCGGCATGATGGTCATGGCGGTTGGCTACTGCGCTATCTACCTGGCAGCCAACGGCACGGTCACGATCGACCATCCCGATATGGCCGTGTTCAAGGTCGCTGACTACCTCGGCCTGGTGGCGCAACTCTTCGTCTACCCGGCGGTGCTGGCCGCTGCCTTGTCCACGTCGAGCCTTTTTCTGTCGCTCGCCGGCAACATCGTATCCCGCGATCTGCCGAGTTCGCTCGGGCTCACCATCAATCCGGCGCGACAGATGCGGGTTTCCCGTATCGCGATGTCGGTGATGGGGATCTCGGCCATCGGCTTTGCCGGCTTGAGCGGTGACATGGTGGCCATTCTCGGCACCTATGGATTCGGCACGCTGGCCGCGGCCACCTTCCCGATTTTCATTATCGGGCTGCTGTGGAAGGGTGCGAGCAGCAAGGGTGTCATGCTGGGCATGCTCACCGCCCTCGTGTCTACGATCGCCGGCGTCACCATCGAGATCCTCAAGAGATTCGATCTGTCGAGTTTCACCTGGCCGGGTGGCGTTCCCTGGTATGTGTTCGTGCTGGCGGCGTCCGTGGTCATCACCATCTTTGCCTCGCTGCTCACGCAGGACGACATTCTCGACGAGATCCTGTCATCCATCCGCGTCATCGATCGCCGGGGCACGCAGCTCATCGAGATCGAGCCGGTAGTCATCTGTCGCACGCAGCGGGATGGCGATGGGCGTGGCACCGACGAACCTGGCCATCGACTCGTAGATGGGAAAGCCGGGATCGGGCACGATGACCTCATCGCCCGGCCCGACCAGGGCCAGCATCGCGAAGGCCAT
>JAPHSB010000006.1 GCA_026193295.1 Lysobacterales bacterium | reverse complement strand
CGGGTCGGTCTTGGCGTAGATCACGTAGACGCTGGCTTCGGGGCCGTTGGTGATCCACATCTTGCTGCCGTTGAGGATGTAATCGTCACCGTCCCGCACGGCTTTCAGCCCCATGCTGACCACATCGGAGCCGGCATTGGGCTCGGACATCGCCAGCGCGCCGACATGCTCGCCGCTGCACAGCTTCGGCAGGTACTTCTGCTTTTGTTCTTCACTGCCGTTCTTGCGAATCTGGTTCACGCAGAGATTCGAGTGCGCGCCGTACGACAAGCCGACCGAGGCCGAGGCGCGGCTGATTTCCTCCATCGCCACGCAATGCGCCAGGTAGCCCAGGTTGGTGCCGCCATACTCTTCCTCCACGGTGATGCCGAGCAGACCGAGATCGCCCATTTTCACCCACAGGTCTGTCGGGAACAGGTTGTCACGATCAATCTGCGCGGCGCGCGGCGCGATCTCCGAACGGGCGAACTGGTAGACCGCCTCGCGCAGCATCTCGATGTCTTCGCCGAGGTCGAAGTCAAGGGACGGGAAATGGGTGTTCATGGGCTGCTGTCTCCTGTGTCTTGGTTCGCTCGCGTCAACTCTTGAGCGCGCTGAGCGCTTCGTGGCATTTGCCTTCCGCATCTGCCAGTTCCTTCAGCGTAGCTTCGAGGTCACGTTGCTGACGCTGCAGGTCTTCCCTCTTTTCCCGGATCTTGTCGATCAGTTTTTGCAGTTGTCGGTGGTTGTTGCCCGGGGTGCCGTACATGCCGATGATGTCCGCGCTCTCGTCCAGGCTCAGCCCGAGGCGTTTGCCGCGCAGAATCAGGCGCAGCCGGGTCCGGTCGGCCGGGCTGTAGATACGCCGGGTGCCTTCACGGCGCGGCTTGAGCAAACCCTTTTCCTCGTAAAAGCGAATTGTCCGCGTCGTAACGTCGAATTCGCCAGCGAGGTCACTGATGCTGTAGGTCACGCATGGCTCCGTCAGTCGGCTATGAGAAATGCCGTTCAGTATAGATTACGTTTACGTTAACGTAAAGTGGTTTGACCGGCGGATTCAATCCGCTCGTCAACGCTTGAGATAGTCGGTATTCAGCGAAGATTCAATTGCAGCGAGCCAGATTGGACTCGTTTCCTGGCTGTCTTGTCGCTGAATGTGGCTTAATATCCGGCCAGGCGGCAGGAACACCCAAGAATTAAAGCAATTGACCTGGATTACCGCCATGTGGCGTTTGCAGGAATGGACCTGATGAAGCAGATGGACGACAAATCAAAACTCCGGGCTGGATTTCCCTCGACTCCGAATCCAGATCATTGTTTCCTGAGGCGGCCAGGCGAGCCCGGGGTCGACTACGATCCAAGATACGTTGCAAATGCCCGGCAAGCGGTCGAGATATTCGTCCAATTCTTATCGACGAGCAAAAAAGTATCCAAAGATTCGCTGATTTCGATAAATGCCGAAATGCATCGGGTATTTAAAGCGGGGAAATCTGGAAGCAACGCCTACAAGAGGCTGGATCTGAAAAGTTCAGACAGCCAAACCGGATCTGACACTTTCGCTGAATGGCCCGCTGGAGAATTTCGGCCTGAAATTCCGGCAATCTCGTGCAGGCCCAATTTGACGGCGTATGCGAATTTCATCAACAAGGCGATTCTGCATAACAGTGAACCTTTGAAGGTCGGCCCGATAAGGATCGAGGGCATTCCAGCCGATGGTTGGCCAACTAATCAACATGCCTACAATCCCAAGCAACTGCAGATCACTACCTGGCATGTCTACCCTTCTGCGACTCATCTCGACCGTTACTTCGCCAAGGCAGCGCCTCTCCTGGAGGAAGCAATAGGCGCGCAGCGAGGCTCAGACAACGCAGTGGCAGCAATAGCAGAATATTATTTTGTGATGGTGAACGCGCGACCGTACGCCTCGGTCAATAACGGACTGTTCATGGCCCAGGTGAATACGTTGCTTCAATTTCACGGATTCGAGCCCGTATCTCACGGTGAACTGGACCACCTGGCGCACAGGTTTCAGCTCCAGGATTTCGCACCTCTATTCAGGCAGCATATAGCTGGCAAACTTCCTTCGGAGCCGGAGCCTGCAACATGCCAGTGCGTTATCGCTCATCCGTCGCAACCCAAATTTATGGCGATCAAGCACAAAGGCGGACACTTGCCTCCCACGGTCAAGATCCCGTACGAGTTTAATCTCGCCCCAAACATCAACTATGTTCTGGATGGCGTGGAGCGCAAGTACGGCCTGACCACGATCGCTTTGCGCCAGCTGGCTGGCTATGCCGACTATCAGTGTATTGAGCTGGAAATATTGCACAAGGACGCACGCCGCATGCAGGCGGTTTGGGTTGGCCTGGAGGACTATAAACGGATTCGTGGAGAGGACCGCAGCGGTTATGACCCGCTTGCCGACTGGCTGGAAGAAACAGCCCGGAGAGCAATACCTCCACAGCGCCCGCCGTGGGAACGTCCTGGCTGGTTCAGGGAGGCTTCGGCCTGGGTCAGTTCCCAGCTGGATGAGCTTGATCTCCAGGGCGTTGGCACAATCGTTCAACAAGGAGCATTCCGCTCAGCGGGAATGGTTCTGCGTGTGCCGACCTCGCGCGGTAAATTGTATTTCAAGGCGGCATGCGACAAGGCACCCAGCGAGGTGGCACTGACCCGATTCCTGGCCAACCGATGGCCCGAGCACGTGACCGAGGTACTCGCTCATGATGAAGCCAGGAACTGGATGCTCATGCCCGACTACGCGCCGGAAGAACACGTTCGCCGAACGCCGGAAGACCTTGCCGTGGCTGCCTCCGCAATGGCGCGAATCCAGGTGGAAAGCACACCGTTGTCAGGGGAACTGGAAACCCTGGGCTGCGAGATCCTGGGACTGCGCCAACTGAAAGACTTTCTGGTAGAACCCGAACTGCTGGATACGGTCTCCGAATTGACCGGCGCGGGCTTGGCGGACGAGGAGCGCAACCAGCTGGGTGCCCTGGCGCCCAGGTTGGCTGACTTGTGCGACCGCGCCTCTGATTTCGACCTGCCGAAAACGCTTATACACCCCGATTTCTGCGAGGCGAACTTCTTCCTGCATTCAGGCTCCGTGCGCATCATCGACTGGGCAGGCACCAGCATCGGGCATCCTTTTTTCAGCTTGCTGAAGCTTTTACGGGAAAACCATGGCAAGGCATTGGTTGCCCCGGAGCGCGATCCTGTCGCCCGAGCATACCTCGAGCATTTTTATGAGTTTGAAACGGAATCCCGGCTGCTGCAGGCGCTCGACCTCGTCATTCAGCTGCAGCACGCATGGAGGTTGTTGCGCTGGAGCCGCGAAGTCCCATATTACGAACCAGGCGGCACAGCCATAGCTCGGGCCCAGCGATTCAACCTCGGCGTTGCGAGGCAGTTACTCTCGGCCCACAGCGTCCCAACAACGCCACTCGAGGTGGGTCGGTAGCTGCAAAGCCGAGTATCGACAGCGGTGACGGTTACCGGCCGAACGCTGCCGGCGCCCGAACTCCAAATGGTTTGATCAGTGGTGCACCACCTTGTCGATGATCTCGTGCACCTCCTTTTCCAGTTTGGCCGATGGCGTGACCACCACGTTTCGGTCCTGCACGGTCGTACAGAATCGGCTGACGTCCGCATTGCGCTCGTAGGCATCGCGCAGTTGGTCCAACACCTTTTCCACCTCCAGTGGCTTCAGGCCGTGTTCCTCCACCAGGGTATTCAGACCGCTGATCTTGCCGTCATGTATCCAGGCCAAGCCGAAACGTTTCGGCGGCTTGCCGATGAATACGTAGGCGGCATGCTTGGTGGGGATGACTTCCAGGGGATCCTTGACCTGCCCGGCGAGTTCACCGAGCTGGTTCTTGACCTCCGCGATCCTTGAGGCCGCTGTGCTGGATGGATCGATGGCCGGATAATCCGGCTTGCTGGAAAAAAGGTTTCCAAAGAGACTCATGACTTCCTCCCATTGCTAAGGCGTCTCTCGACGGGACTGGTCACTATTTATCCTAGCCTACTCGCATTCGCGATGCCAAGTAGAAGGAGACCAGCGACCAATCAACGCATAGTTCTAAATGGGATTATGACTTCAACCGGTCGATGCAACACATTGGTCAAATCGTTCAGCTGGTGTTTCGAAGTTTAACGTTTCTCTCGGCCTCTCGTTAAGGCGTCTGGCGACTGCGTTCAACCTGTTCTGGTGAAGGTTGGAAAGATCCATTCCTTTCGGGAAGTACTGCCTGAGCAAGCCGTTCGTGTTCTCATTGGAGCCGCGCTGCCAGGGGCTCTGTGGATCGCAGAAGTAGACCTTGATGTCCGTGTCCAGGGTGAAGCGTTTGTGATCGGCCAGTTCTTT
>JAPHSB010000232.1 GCA_026193295.1 Lysobacterales bacterium | reverse complement strand
CGATTTGCCGCACTGTAGCCGGCACGTCTGCAGGTGTCCCCGAGGCCGCCCGGCCTGGGGATTAAACGGGAAGACGGTGCGTTCCCAATCCATTGGAAACAAGCCCGTCACTGCCCCCGCAACGGTAAGCGAGGGCTGGGTCATTGCAGCCACTGTGCCGATCGGCATGGGAAGGCGACCCGGCAAAGGCATCAATGCCACTCGCGAGTCCGGAGACCGGCCTGCGGTTGATAATAACGTGCCATCGCGGTGGGCGAGGGTAGGTGAGACTGCAAGCCCGGATTGATGCAAAGGCCAGGCGAACTCCACCTTCCGCTCCCGAACGGCACCTCCGGGCGTTCGGGTGAGAGCGCGGGACCGAGGGATGAATTCGAAAGCGATCACGCATTGGGCGACCCTTGTAGCGTCCATGCTCCTGTCATCTTCCGCGCTGGCCGTGGACCAGGCGGATCAAGTAACCGAAGCGGAACGCCCAGCCGAGCTCGATGAGCTTGTTGTCACCGCGGCCCTGGAGCCGCTCTCCGTCAGGGACGTAGCCTCCTCGGTGACCATCATCACGCGCGAAGAAATCGAACGACGCCAGGTGAAGTACCTGGGCGACCTGCTGCGCGATGTCCCCGGCTTCAGCATCAGCCAGGCCGGCGGCATGGGCGCGCAGACACAACTGCGCGTGCGCGGCGCCGAGGCCAACCACATGCTGGTGCTGGTCGACGGCATCCGCGCCAACGATCCGGCGTCCGTTGACGAATTCCAGTTTCAATATGCCCTGACCTCGAGCATCGAGCGCATAGAGATCATCCGCGGGCCGCAAAGTTCGATCTGGGGTTCCGACGCCGTGGCCGGCGTGATCAACATCATCCACCGTAAGGACACCGAGGACACCTGGGCAGCCGGCTCGGTCGAGACGGGATCCTTTGAGACCGTGAACGCGACCGCCGAAGGCGGTGTCAGCCGAGGCGCCATCCGCCTGCAGGGCAGTGTCGCGCATGCCGAGACGGATGGCATCAACATCGCCCGGGAGGGCGATGAGCTTGACGGCTCCAGGAATACGACAGCCAACCTCGGGTTCGAGTGGGATGTAAGCGATGCGTGGCAAATGAGCGCTTCGGGCCAGCAGGTCAGCGCCGAAACCCAATTCGACGACGTGGACTTTTTCGTCACCGGCCTGCCCGTCGATACCGATCGCCTCACCGAGGCTGATCGCACCTACCTGCGCGGCAAGGTCCGCTACCGCCCGGAGGACAGGCGATGGTCGGGCAACGCCTCGCTCAACTACACCGACAGCGACAATCAGAACTATTACGACGGCGCGTGGAACAGCTCCACGGCGGCGCAAGTCATCGATGCCCGCCTGCGCGCCAGTGTCCTGCTCGGAGAGGTTGAGGATGACCAGGAGCATCGCCTGGCGGCTGGGCTGGATTACATCGACACCGAGTTCGAACAACGTGGCATCGCCACCCCCTGGGGCGATCCGAACCAGGACCAGGGGTATGACCAGTCCAGCCTCGCCGCGGAATATGTGGGCCGGGTTCACGGACGCTTCGCCTGGACCATCAGCGGCCGCTACAACGATTTCAGCGATTTCGAGAACATCGGCACCTGGCAGGCGGCATTCAGCCAGCAGGTGAACGAACGCTTCCGCGCGCGTGGCTCCTATGGAACCGGTTTCAAGGCGCCCACCTTTACCGAGCGCTTCGGGTTCTTTGCTGACCAGTTCATCGGAAATCCCAAGCTGAAACCCGAAAAGTCCAGGGGCTGGGAACTCGGTTTCGACAGTCAGTGGGCGGATAGAGACATCATGCTGAGCGCGGTGTATTTCGACCAAACGCTGGAGGACGAGATCGACGGCTTCGTATTCGATCCCGATTCGTATCTGTTCACGGCGGTTAACAAGGACACTGACAGCCGGCGGCAGGGTGTCGAGGTCGTATTCGACTGGCAAGTGCTGGATGGCCTCGACATGGCGGCCAATTACACCTACACCGACGCCTCGGAAACTGGTCCCGATGGCATGAACCTCGACGAACTGCGCCGCCCGCGACACATGGCAAGCCTGAACGCGCAATACCATTTTGCCCGGGACCGCGCCAATTTAAACCTGAATATCAGCTACACCGGCAAGCAACTGGACGTGTTTTTCAACCCGATTACATTCGTCAGCGAGTACGTGGAATTGGGCAGCTACACCCTGGTGGATCTGGCCGGCGCCTGGAAGCTGACGGACGCACTCGAAATCACCGCCCGCATCACCAACCTCACCGACGAGCATTACGAGAACCTGCTGGGCTACTCGACTCGTGACCGGGCTGTTTATGCCGGTCTGCGTGGGCGATTCCAGCCGTAGAAGGTCATTTTCCTGCGAACCGGGCGCGTGCAATCGATAGTTTATACTGTGCGCTCACTTACACGCAGGTTTCCACATGAGTATGCCTTTGCCCAGCATCGCCGAGGCTGGTGAGGCCCTGGCGGCACGCTATCGCCGCATTCGCAGGCGTTCACTGGATTTGTGCAGACCGCTGGCACCGGAGGACATGACCGTGCAGAGCATGCCTGACGCGAGCCCGGCCAAGTGGCACCTCGCCCACGTCACCTGGTTTTTCGAGCGCTTTGTTCTGCAACCAAACAGCCCGGGGTACCGAATCTTCAACGAAGCTTACGACCACCTGTTCAACAGTTACTACTACACGGTGGGGCAGATGCATCTGCGTCCACAGCGAGGCCTGATATCGCGCCCGACGGTAGCCGAAGTCATGGACTACCGGAATCACGTGGACCACGCGATGGTTCCGCTTTGCGAAGCCGCCGATGACGCGACGCGCTTCCTGGTGACGCTCGGACTGCACCACGAACAGCAGCACCAGGAGCTATTGCTGACCGACATCAAGCACATGCTGGCGCAAAACCCGATGTTTCCGGCCTACGACGAGGCAGCGGCGCAAGCGAGCGATACGCAAACCGGACTCCATTGGATCGGTTTCCCTGGTGGTCTGCAGGAGATTGGCGCCGAAGCGGGTGACGGTTTCGTGTTCGACAACGAGACCCCACGGCACCGGGTTTGGCTGGAGGAATTCGAACTCGCCAACCGGCCGGTGAGCCACGGTGAATACCAGGAATTCATCGAAGACGGGGGCTACGCCACTGCCGATTTATGGCTGTCGGATGGCTGGTCCGCCGTGCAGTCCGGCGATTGGCGCCGTCCGCTCTACTGGCAGGAAGACGACCAGCACCTGTTCACCCTCGGAGGGATCAAAGCGATCGACCGCGACGCCCCGGTATGCCACTTGAGCTACTACGAAGCGGACGCCTACGCGCGCTGGGCCGGTGCGCGGTTGCCGACCGAGGCAGAGTGGGAAATTGCCGCACGGCAGCAGCCTGCCGGGGGCAATTTCGCCGAATCCGGATGGTTTCATCCCCGAGGTGGCGATACGCCAGGCTTGCAGCAATGCTTCGGCGACACCTGGGAGTGGACGGCCAGCGCATATGCACCTTATCCCGGTTTCAAGCCGCTGGCCGGCTCGTTGGGCGAATACAACGGCAAGTTCATGTGCAGCCAAATGGTACTGCGCGGAGGCTCCTGTGTATCGCCAGGCGATCACCTGCGGGCAAGCTACCGGAATTTCTTCTATCCCCATCAACGCTGGCAGTTCAGCGGACTGCGCCTGGCGAGAAGCGTGCCCTGACTTTGGACGAACCCCTCACGAACCGCATTCGTCTACTGGATCTCCATCCCCCCAAGGCTAATTTTCGGGAGGACGCACTTGCCGGTCTGCGGGCGGACCCAAAGAGTCTTTCCCCCAAGTACTTCTACGATGTGCGGGGTTCCGTCCTGTTCGATGCGATCACTGCCTTACCCGAGTATTACCTGACGCGCACGGAATTGGCCATCATGGACCAGCACCTGGGCGAAATGGCCTCTTGCGCGGGTCCGGAAGTCAGTGTCATCGAGTTCGGCGCCGGATCGGGCCTGAAGACGCGACGGCTGCTCGCCGCGCTGAATGACCCGATTGCCTACGTGCCGGTAGAATTGGCAAGGGACCACCTGCTGGATGCTGCCGAGACCATCGCGGAGGCGTTCCCGATGCTCGAGGTCCTGCCGGTTTGCGCGGACTTCACGCGCCCGTTCCAGTTGCCCGACCCCGACCGTATACCGCGACGAAACCTCATCTACTTTCCCGGCTCGACGATCGGTAATTTCACCCACCGGCAGGCGCGTGACCTCCTGCAAGTAATGTATACCGAGGCCGGCGATGGCGGTGCCCTGTTGATCGGCGTAGACCTGCGCAAAGAGCGGCGAATCCTGGAGCACGCCTACAACGACGCCGCCGGTGTGACCGCCGAATTCAACCTGAACCTGCTGGCGCGCATGAACCGGGAACTTAACGCGGAGTTCGACCTGAACTGCTTTGATCACAGGGCCAATTGGAACGCCGAAGCGGGACGGATCGAGATGCGCCTGGTGAGCCGCACCGAGCAGGTGGTCAAGGTGGCGGGGGAGCCCATCTGCTTTGCCAGGGGTGAGGCGATCCTCACCGAATACTCGCACAAGTATGAACTCGGGGAATTAGCTGCCCTGGCTGCAGACGCCGGATTCGAAGTAGCCCGGGTCTGGACCGATGCCGACAGCCTTTTCAGCGTGCAATTCTTGACACGGGAGTGACCCCGCTCACGGCTTGAGCAGGCCACTGAGCAAATGGGTCAAATAAAAAACCCCCGGTTCTTGCGAACCGGGGGTTTTCCATTTGATGCCTGGCAGCGCAGCCAACGCAGGCAGTGCGGTTTTCAGCGCAGCTGAAAGAAGCGCTGCCGAAGTGGCGTGGCGCGTGACCTACGTAGGTCACTGCCAACAACGATGCCGAAAAAAAGAAAACCCCAGCCCGTTTACACGGACTGGGGTTTTAGATTGATGCCTGGCAGTGACCTACTCTCACATGGGATCTCCCACACTACCATCGGCGATGCTTCGTTTCACTGCTGAGTTCGGGATGGGATCAGGTGGTTCCAAAGCTCTATTGCCGCCAGGCAAACTGTTGGGGACCAAGGCGTACCTTACTCCCCGCAACTGGTGATTCCGTCAAGTGCTTGTGTCTTGCGAAGTGAAATTTTAACCACAGAGTATTACTTACTGTGTCGTCAAAAGGGCTTTGGTGTTATATGACCAAGCCACTCGGGCAATTAGTACTGGTTAGCTTCATACATTGCTGCACTTCCACACCCAGCCTATCAACCTTGTAGTCTACAAGGGCCCTTACACTCTCGAGGAGTGAGAGATCTAATCTTGGGAGGGGCTTCCCGCTTAGATGCTTTCAGCGGTTATCCCTTCCGAACATAGCTACCCGGCAATGCCACTGGCGTGACAACCGGAACACCAGAGGTTCGTCCACT
>JAPHSB010000430.1 GCA_026193295.1 Lysobacterales bacterium | reverse complement strand
TTCCTGGTTTACCTGGTGATGGCTTCGCAGTTCGAATCCCTGCTGCACCCCTTCGTGATCCTGTTTTCGATTCCGCTGGCCGCCGTCGGCGTGGCGCTCGCGCTGTGGCTCACCGATACGCGTCTCAGCGTGATCGTGTTTATCGGGCTGATCATGCTGGCCGGCATCGTGGTCAACAACGCCATCGTGCTGGTCGACCTGATCAACCAGCTGCGCCAGGGCGGCGCCGACCGCCTGACCGCGATCCGGGAGGCGGCCCGACTGCGCCTGCGGCCCATCATGATGACAACGCTGACCACCGTGCTGGGACTGTTGCCGATGGCAATGGGCCTGGGCGAAGGTTCCGAGATGCGCTCGCCGATGGCCATCACGGTGATCGGGGGTCTGCTGACCTCCACCTTGCTGACCCTGGTGGTGGTGCCGGTGATGTACACGGTGCTCGACCGCCGGCCGGACACCGCCCCGGCCGCTGAAGCCAAACCGGCCCCGGACACCCCGACCGGCGCAGCGCAAGCCGTTCAAGTGGGCTGACCATGTCCCCGGCTGAATTCGCACTGCGCAGGCCGGTCACCATCGTCATGGTGTTCCTGTCCCTGGTCGCCATCGGCCTGGTCTCGGTCCGTTTATTGCCGCTCGAGTACTTCCCGGCGGTCGACGTGCCTTTCATCGGCATCCAGATCCCCTACCAGGGGTCGACGCCCGAGGAAGTGGAGCGCGAGATCACCCGGCCTGTCGAGGAGGTGCTGGCCACGCTGTCCGGCATCAAGCGGCTTGATTCGCGGTCGACCGACAGCGGTTCCAATTTCGAAGTGATATTCGACTGGGGCGAGGACGTCTCGATCAAGGCGGTGGAGGCGCGGGAGCGCGTCGAAGCGATCCGCGACCAACTGCCGGCAGACGTCCGGCGCATCAACGTATTCAAGTTCAACTTCACCGATCAGCCGGTGCTGCGGCTGCGCATTTCCAGCGAACGCGACCTGTCCGGCGCCTACGACATGCTGATGCGCAAACTGGTGCGGCCACTCGAGCGCATTCCCGGCGTGGCCCGTGTCGACCTCGAAGGGGTCGAGCCGCGCGAGATCCGCATTGAGCTGATCGCCGACCGCGTGGTGTCGCACGGCATCGACCTGGTGGAATTGCAGCGCAAACTGCAGCAGGTGAATTTTTCGGATTCCGCCGGCCTGATCCGCGACAACGACACGCGCTACCGCGTCAATCCGAAGGGCGAGTTCCGCACTGTCGAGGAAATCGGCGACCTGGTGATCGGCGCGCAAGGCTTACGGCTGAGCGACATCGCGGAAATCCAGTACGCCAGCAAGAAGCGCACCTACGCGCGGCATCTCGACCGCCACTATGCGATCGGCATCAGCGTGTTCAAGGAGAACGGCGCGAACCTCGTGGATGTGGGGCAGAGGGCGTTGGCCGAAGTCGAGCGCATCGGGGAGTCACCCGAGATGCGCGGAATCCAGCTGTTCTTCCTCGATAACCAGGCCGAGGGCGTTACCGAGTCGCTGTCGGAATTGCTCAAGGCGGGGCTGATCGGCGCCGTGCTTTCGCTGATTGTCCTGTATTTTTTCCTCGGCCACATACAGACCACCCTGATGGTCTCGATGGCGATCCCCATTGCCATCACGATCACGCTGGGCGTGATGTACTTCCTGGGCCTGTCACTCAATATCCTGTCGATGATGGGGTTGATGCTGGCGGTGGGCATGCTGGTCGACAACGCGGTCGTGGTCAGCGAGAGCATCCACCGTGAGCACGAAAACACGCCGGGCGACCCCGAGGGGGCCGCGCTGCGCGGCGTGCGCGGCGTAGGGCTGGCCGTGGCGGCCGGCACGTTGACCAGCGCGGCCGTGTTCCTGCCGATCATTTTCGGCGAGCAGGACCAGATTTCGATCTTCCTGACCCACGTGGCGATCTCGATCGTGGTATCGCTGGCCGTGTCGCTGTTCATCGCGCAGACCATCATTCCACTGATGGCCACGCGCCTGGACCAGCCCTCGTCGCAGCACCAGAACGCACCGGTCGAATGGCTCAAACACCGTTACGTGCGGTTGCTGGGCTGGACGCTGCGGCATCGCTGGGCGTCCGCCGGACTCGTCCTGCTCACCCTGGTCTCGGCCGCGGTGCCCATGTCGCTGGTCGAGACCGACATGTTCCCGCAGGACCAGACCCGAAAACTCTACCTGAGCTACCACCTCAACGGCCAATACCCGCTGGAGAAAATAAAAGAGTCGGTCGACCGTATCGAGGAGTACCTCTACGCGCACCAGGAAGAATTCGAAATTCGCACGGTCTATACCTACTACGACGAACAGGGCTCCGCAAATACACTTTCCGCCATCCTGCTGACTGACGATGACCAGGCCAGGCTTTCCTCCGAGGAAATCAGCAAACGGATCATGGAAGGGCTGCCCAAGATCGCCATCGGCCGGCCCAGTTTCAATTTCGAACGCGTCGGCGGCGGCGACAGTTTGAACGTGACGCTGACCGGCTCATCGAGCGCCGTGTTGCGCAGGCTCGCGGAGGATACGGTTCGGTTGCTGTCGGAGGTGGAGGGGCTCAGCGGTGTCGTGTCCGAAGCGGCAGCGGGCGACCAGGAAGTGCAGCTGCGCGTCGACCGGGAGCGGGCCAACCAGCTGGGTTTTTCAACGCAGGATGTGGCACAGGCGGTCGCCATCGCGATTCGTGGCGTCGACCTTCGCGAGTTCAAGGGCGAGCAGGGCGAAGTCCCGGTGCGCCTGCAACTGCGCGAGTCGGACCGCGAGAACCTGGACGACCTGCGCGACATCAAGTTGCACAATGCGGCCGGCGACGCCGTGCCGCTGATGTCCATGGTGCGGCTGTCCGAGATTACTGGCCCCACGGAGATCCGCCGGCTCAACCGGCAGACCGGTTTGAGGGTCACGGCGCAACTGGACGGCATCACGGCGGAAGAAGCACGCGAGCGGATCAAGGCAAACATGGAGTTGATGAGTCTGCCGGCCGGTTATGCCTGGCAGTTCGGCGGCGGTTTCGATGACGACCAGGAAGCGATGCAGAAAATGCTGTTCAACATCCTGCTGGCCATCGCCATCATCTACATCGTGTTGGCCGCCCAGTTCGAATCGCTGATCTACCCGGCAAGCATGATCTGCACCATCCTGTTCTCGGTCATCGGCGTGTACTGGTTCTTCCTGGTCACCGGTACGACCTTCACGCTGATGGCCATGATCGGGATTTTGATTTTGATCGGCGTGGTGGTGAACAACGGCATCGTGCTGATCGACCACGTCAACCAACTGCGCTTGCGGGGCCTGTCCCGCGAGGACGCCCTGCTGAAGGCCGGCGAGGAGCGGCTGCGCCCGATCCTGATGACGGTCGGCACGACGGTGCTGGGCCTGACGCCGCTGTGCATCGGCACCACCCAGATCGGCGGCGATGGCCCGCCGTATTTCCCGATGGCGCGGGCCATCGTCGGCGGCCTGCTGTTTTCCACCTTTGTCAGTCTCGTTCTGCTGCCGACCATCTACAGCTGGCTGGACATCATCCGGCATTGGCCGGCTGCGCTGGGACGTCGATTGTTGCGCTTGGCACGCAGGTTATTCGGTGGCGCCGGCCGCCTCGTGCCGCGCTTCAACAAAGCCCGCTAACAGCGTTTCCTTCAGTCGGTTCGTATTAGACTTTGGTCTGATATGCAACCGTCTCGATCGGTTTCTCTTGATTCATATCAATACCCGGAGTAATTGCTTTAGCCAGAATCGGAGCAACCTGCGGGGTATTCGTGGCTCGAGCGGCACTTGCAGTTTGATATGGACGTCAATAATTTAACTCGTTAGCGGCTTGGCACCTTCCCCCAGGTGGTCATCGAATGACTAATTTCGGGAGAATGGGCCATGCAAGAAGCGATCGATCTCCACCTCGAGCCGACTACCGGCCTTTCCAGAAGGGGTTTTCTGAAGTTCTGCTCCGGCGTCGCGGTGACCCTGGGTCTTTCACCGGCGGCGGGGGCGCAGATTGCCCAGGCCGTGATGAACCCGAAGCGACCAGCGGTGATCTGGCTGTCGGCACAGGAGTGCACGGGCTGCACCGAGTCCCTGTTGCGCGCGCACCATCCGACGCTGGAAAACCTGATCCTCGACATGATCTCGCTGGACTATCACGAGACGCTCAGTGTCGCAGCCGGCCACCAGGCCGAGGCCGCCCGCAAGGCCTCGATGGAGGAGAATTTCGGCAGCTACCTGCTGGTGGTGGACGGCGCCATCCCGACCAGGGACGGCGGCATCTATTGCAAGGTAGCCAATCGTACTATCCAGGAGCATCTTCTGGAGGCGGCCGAGGGCGCGGCGGCGATCGTGGCCATAGGTTCCTGCGCTTCCTGGGGCGGCATCCCCTCCAGTGGCCCCAACCCGACCGGCGCAGTGGGCGTGGCGGAAATCCTGCCGGACAAGACCATCGTCAACATTCCCGGTTGTCCGCCGAATCCCTATAACTTCCTCAGCACCGTGCTGCAGTTCGTCACGTTTGGGACCTTGCCGGCGCTGGATGAGAAGAACCGGCCGAAGTTCGCCTATGGCCGCCTGATCCACGAGAACTGCGAGCGCCGCCCGCACTTCGACGCCGGGCGCTTCGCGCTGGAATTCGGCGACGAAGGCCACCGCCAGGGCTGGTGCCTGTACAAGCTGGGCTGCAAGGGTCCCGAGACCTTTGCCAACTGCCCGGCGATCCTGTTCGGCGATGTCGGTTCGGGCAGTTGGCCGGTCGGCACGGGCCATCCCTGCTTTGGCTGCACCGAGGAAGGGGTGGGCTTCACCAAGCCGATCCATGCACTCGCGGACGTCGAATCAGTCACCCCGCCGTTG
This sequence comes from Lysobacterales bacterium, assembly GCA_026193295.1. Classification (GTDB taxonomy): domain Bacteria; phylum Pseudomonadota; class Gammaproteobacteria; order Xanthomonadales; family SZUA-36; genus CALKKN01. Next base: position 2,426 of record JAPHSB010000430.1, on the reverse strand, counting down.
GCATTTGCATCGGTCGATCAGCCCAAGGGCGAAGGCATGACGCCGGGAGCCGCCGGCGTGATTGGCGCGGCAGCCGGCCTGGCGGTCGGCGCCGGCGCGGTACTGGCGAGCCGCCTCGGCAAGGTCGAACTCAAACCGGAGGAAGACAAGCCGTCGGCCGGTAAAGAGGGTTAGACGGATGAGCATCAAGCGAAGAGATTTTCTCAAGGTCGCTGTGGCCGGCGGTGCGTGCGCCGCGCTGCCCGGTCCGGCCGAGGCGCGTCCCAACCTGGAAGTGCCGCCGAAGGCGGCAGGCATGCTGTACGACGCGACACTGTGCATCGGCTGCAAGGCCTGCATGGTGGGCTGCAAGGAGGCCAACGACATGCCGGTGGAAGCGTCGGACCAGACCCCGATGTGGGATACCCCGGCGGATACTTCCGGCAAGACGCTCAATATCATCAAGCTCTATCGCAACGGCACTGCCGAAGTGAAGGACCGCGAGGTCGACGGCTTTTCCTTCGTCAAGCGGCACTGCATGCACTGCGTGGATCCGGGCTGTATTTCGGTTTGCCCGACGTCCGCGATGCGCAAAGACCCCGAAACCGGTGTCGTCACGCACCATCCGGAAGCCTGCATCGGCTGTCGTTACTGCGTGTGGGCTTGCCCCTACAACATTCCGAAGTGGGACTTCGACGAGGCCTTCGGCCGCATCAACAAGTGCGAGTTCTGCAATCACCGGCTGGTCGAAGGTAAATTGCCGGCCTGCGTCGAGCATTGCCCGACCGGCGCCTCGCTGTTCGGCACGCGCGAGGAGATGCTGGCGGAAGCCAAGCGGCGCCTGGCCCTGGAGCCCGGCAGCGCCTATGCCTACCCGCGTAACACGTTGGAAGATCCCAACCGTCACGAAAAGACCGTGCCGCATTACATCGACGAGGTCTACGGCGAAACCCAGGGCGGCGGCACGCAAGTGTTGGTCCTGGCCGGCGTACCCTTTGGCGACCTGGACCTGCCGGACGTTCCGGAACGCTCTTTCGCGAGCATCTCCGAGACCATCCAGCACACCGTCTACAAGGGCATGATCGCCCCGCTGGCGCTGCTGGGCGGGCTGATGTTCGTGACCCGGCGAACCCTGAACAAGGACAAGAAGCCGGAGGAGAAAAGCAAATGAAACTGGCTGCAACAGAGCCTATGGGCGGCCGCATCCTGACCCGGCCTTTCGTCTTTCTCTCGATCCTGGTGCTCATCGCCGTCGGCCTGATTCTGTTCCGCTTTGTCTACGGACTGGGCGCGGCGACCAACCTCAACAATGGGTACCCCTGGGGCCTGTGGGTCGTGCTGGACATTCATGTCACTGCCGCCATCGGCTGCGGCGGCTACGTGCTGGCCGTCGTCATCTACGTCATGAACAAGGGGGAATTCCACACCCTGATCCGGCCGGCGATCGTGGCCAGCACCTTCGCTTACACGCTGGCCAACCTGGCCGCCTGGGTCGACCTCGGGCGCTGGTGGAATTTCTACCAGATCGCCTTGCCGTGGAACATCAATCTGAATTCCGTGATGTTCGAGGTCGCCATCTGCATGTTGCTGTACACCGTGGTCCTGTGGATGGAGTTGGTGCCGCCGGCGCTGGAGCATTTCGGTAAGCAGAAGTACCTGGACGCCTTCAACAAGTCATTGTGGCTGATCATTCCGCTGGGCATCGTGCTGCCGACCATGCACCAGTCCGGGCTGGGCGGGTTGATCATCGCCGCGGGCAACAAGGTCTCGCCGCTGTGGCAGACCCCCTGGATCGGCTTCCTGTTCCTGATGAGCGCGATCATCATCGGCTTCGCCATCGTGATTTTCGAGGGCGCTCTGACCGTTATGGGTCTGGGCCGGCGGCTCGAACTGCACCTCTACCGCAGGCTGGCCAAGGTACTGCGCTGGCTGCTGGTCTTCTACCTGGCCGTCCGCTTCGGCGATTTGCTGTACCGCGGCGCCCTCGGCGCCGTGCTGACCGAGACGCCCGCCCGCAGCTCCATGTTCCTGGTCGAAATCGCGCTGTACGTGATCCCGCTGGTGATCCTCTTTCACCCGGTGTGGAGGGGCAGCGCGCGGCCGTTGTTCCTGGCTGCGGCCTGCCTGCTGCTGGGTGGCGCCGTGCTGCGCTTCAACGGCCTGATCATCGGGTTTACGCCGTCGGCCGGCTACGTATATTTCCCGTCGGTCATCGAACTGCTGGTTTCGATCGGTTTGCTGGCCCTCGAGATCGTCGGTTTCATGTATATCGTCAAGCGCTATCCGATCCTGCCGCCGCGCACGCACACGGTGGCGCCGGTCGGCAAAAAGACTCCGGCCGGACTGGCCCCGGGGCAGGGCGCAGCCTAGTGAAAGAAACGCAATTCTGATTACGGGAGACAAATCGTGGCAACAAGAATCACCGTGGATCCGGTCACACGCATCGA
>JAPHSB010000132.1 GCA_026193295.1 Lysobacterales bacterium | reverse complement strand
TCGGGTTCGCCCTGCATTTCGTAAACACGCCCGTCCTGGAACAGCGCCCGGCCGCGTTCGGCGTCCCAGGCCAGGCGCTCGGCGAGCACCGCCACTTCAGAAAAAACCGCGTGAGCCCTCTCGTAATAAATCTGTGCCGGGCGTTCCCCCGACCCGGCGGCCAACTGCAGGATGGCGTCTCCCTCGAGCGTGCGCGCCGCGAGTTCCACCTCCTCGAATCCGGCGCGGGCGGCGGCACTCTGGACCGCCGATACCAGCTCTGCAGCCATCAACGGGTCTTTGAGCTGGTGCAGTACCAGGTGCGCGGCGAAGTATTCCGACCACAGGCGCATTTCCTCCCGGCCCAGGCTGGCGAAAATGTCGGCAGCGTTCCTCAACGAGTAGGCCTTCGAGGCCCAGGTCGAAGCATCTGTACTGTGTGATGTCTCGGTACCGAGCGAAACCATCTGGTAGGCCCTGGCGAGGGGCGCGGTATTGCGGTCGCCCGGCGAGAACTGCAATACCTCCAGGCTGATGGCCGAGCGGTCCAGCGCGCGCGCCGGTGTCACTTCGATCATCAGTTGGCGCGGAAGCTCTGGCGCGCCGATGTATTGGTACACCGGGCCGATACGTCTGCCCGTCACGGATGACGACTTGATTTGCGCGTTCTCCGGACCGATGGTCCGCAACGAGAATTCCGCTTCCTTCACGTCGATTTTCAAAACCAGTATCGTGTCCGGGTACTGGTAGATCATGTATTCAGCCGGCCGCTCGGGCGTCGCCGTGTCGCTTTCCGCGGGCCACGCCGGTGCAGGCGCCGACATCCAGATCAGCAGGATGAAAGCGCCGAGGATACGTTTTGGCCGGGGCTCGAACATGCGACATTGATAGCCGCGCCGGCGCGACAGGTCAACCCGAATTTTCATGCTGATTGCCGATCCGACTGCATTTTGATAGCGTGCGCAAAGCCATGCGCAGACCCAGCCGAGATACCACGGTTTTCACCACTTCCGCGATTGACCTGTTCGCTTCCGCGCTGGGTGCGTTCATCCTGCTCGTCATGATCCTGTTTCCCTACTACCGCAATGCGGGCAGCGACGACGCCTTTTCGAAAACCCAGGAGATCCAGGAGCAGCGCCGGCTGGCGGCAGGCAAGATCGAAGAACTGCTCGCCGCGCAGCGCATCTCGCAGAGCGAAGTCCAGGATATGGACGAGGCGAATCGGGGCATACAAGCCGCCATTTCCCGCCTGCGTGAAAAAATGGGCGACATCAAGACCCAGTTGGCTGAGCAACCGGTAGTGGCGCCGGAACCGGTCGAGGAGATCATCGAGGAACCTGAACCGGAAGCCCTGGTGGCCGGCGTGGAATTCTCCATCCTGGGGCTGGCGACCGAGGCAAAGACCTTCGTGATCGTGGTGGATATGTCGGGCAGCATGCTGTCGTACACCGACCTGATGATCAAATCGGTGCAGGAGCTCCTGGAGCCTCTGAACGAGACCAATCAGTTTGCCATCATGGGCTACCAGGGCAACCCGGCGCCGGTATTGTGGAACTACCCCGACCGGGGGCTGGCTCAGGGCACAGCCGAAAACCTCGCATCGGCGCGGGAATTCACACGATCCCTGGCGCGTCGTTTTTCGGGTTCCACGCCCACGCACTACGCCCTCCTGTCTGCCCTGGAGTACCCGGCCGAAGCCATCATCCTGATGAGCGACGGCGAGCCGGACAACGCGCCTGGATTCATCCTCCAGGACATTGCGGGCCTCAATCGCTATGAGCACAAGGAAGTCCATACCGTGGCAATCGGCGACTACACGCAGAACCGCGGACTGGTGATGTTTCTGCAAACGCTCGCAAAGCAGAACGGCGGTGACTTCGTGGGCGTGTCCCGGTGAGATCCCGGCGCCGCTCAAACGAAGTCTACTCGCTGTCCGCGATCGACCTGTTCGCCTCCGCCATGGGGGCCTTCATCATCATCAGCATCATCATGATGCCGGACTATCAGAAGGAGGTGCGTTCGCAGGGTGACCTCGAGTACCTCGAGCAACTGGCCGGCCAGACCGAGGCGCTGCTGCAGGAATCGGAAGCGGGCCGCGACGCGCTGCTCGAGGCCTTGCTTGCTGCGCAAACCCGGCATCAGGAGCTGCAGGCCGAGTACGAGGTCGTCAGCAGCGAGTTGGAAACGCTGGAGGCGGAGCAACAGGCCCGTAACGACCAGCCGCCTCCACCGCCACCCAGCCCGATCGTCACGCCGGAGGAAGAAGGCAGCAACCAGGTGACATTCCGCTTTCTTGGCCTGAAAACAGACCGCAAGCGGATTCTGTTCCTGGTTGACATGAACCGCTTCCTCGCCCCGCACCAGACGCTCGTGAGGGAGACCGTGGA
>JAPHSB010000145.1 GCA_026193295.1 Lysobacterales bacterium | reverse complement strand
ATTCCCGAAGGGTCACATGCTTCCTATGGCGCGCTGGCCAGGTACGTTGGACAGCCGACTGCGGCGCGCGCCGTTGGCTCTGCCGTGGGCGCCAACCCCTTGGCCTGGATCATCCCGTGTCACCGTGTTATTCAGCAGGCAGGTGAGCTGGGCGGTTATCGCTGGGGCACCGTCACCAAGCAGGCCATGATCGGCCTCGAAGCTGTCCGCCGTCAGCCCTCAGGCTTCGGCTCCCAAAGCAGACAGGTCCACGTAAACGCCTGAGGGCTCAAGCTCACCGAGCAACAAATTTACGATTGCCTGCGCGGCGATGGTTGGTTGTGGCGGCAATGCTGGATTCTCCGCCAGGTAGACCCGCGATCGCAACGGCGACCGCATCGGTCCTGGATTGATCCCCAACACCTGGATACCGGCGCCCTGGCATTCGGCGGCCATCTGCCCGACCATGGCGCGAAGCGCATGCTTGCTCACGCCATACGGCCCCCACAATGCGCCTCCGACCACGGCCATATCCTCCAGCATGAAATACATTCGCCCATTGCCCGACTTGCGCAGCATGGGAAGACACAGGGTGCTCAATAGCCAGGCGGCATTGAGATTGACCTGCATCGACAGCAGCCATTCCTGGGGTGGAACGTGTTCCAGCGGGGTCAGGGCATCAAAGTGGGCTGCGCAGTGAACGAGTCCGTCGAGCCTGCCGAATTCGGCTTCGATGGCCGCCAGGATTTCCTGCACATCATCGGGCCCGGCCTCCGCCAGGTCGATGACCTGCAATGCGGGCTCCGGCAGACCGCTCTCCTCGATCCGATCGTAGAGCCGCTCGAGTCCGTTCCGGTCACAATCCAGCAGTATCATGCGGAAGCCCCGGGCAGCGGCTGCCAGCGAAAGCTCCGATCCCAGGCTGCCCGCCGCTCCGGTCACGAGTAGGGTTTTCATTTCCATGGCGTGGGCCTCGTCCATTGGATGCCGCGGCAGTGTAGCGGTTTTGGGGCCGGGTCGCACACGCTCCGGACCTCCGGGGCGCCGCCGAATGGTCTGGGGTCTGAAGCAGTTGGGCGGGCCGGCTTTGAGCGCGTACAATCGGGATACCCGGACCACAGCGAAGCGCCACGCGAATGCCCATCTACGAATACCGGCCCAGCAGCGAACGACATTGCGAGTTCTGTAGCCCCGGCTTTGAGGTCATCCAGAAAATTCATGATGCGCGACTGTCCAGCTGCCCGCAGTGCCGGGCGCCGGTCGAACGGCAGATTTCCGCACCGAGCATCGGCAAGCCGGGGCCTTCGCTGGATTCTGCCAACATTGAAAAACACGGATTCACGCAGTACCGAAGAGCGGGACAGGGTGTCTATGAAAAAACCGCCGGCAAGGGCCCCGACGTCATCACGGACGACTGATCATGCGCGCGGCTTGCCAGGCCTGGAACAGCTGGGCCAGGCCCACGCGATTCAACTCCCTGGTCAATTGAACGGGATCACCTGATCGTACGCGCCGCAGGGCATGAACCTGCAAGTGTCCCATCACGAACAAGTGCCGCGCCGCCTCGGGCATCGGCTCCGCCGACTGCGCCAGGCGCTGCTGCGGAAGCCAGTCACGACAGGAATCAATCAAATCCGTGAAGAGTGCCCGGGCCGGCGCCGACCGTTGGTCCCGATTGATCTCGGCCCGGCTGAGACCATGGTGCGCCAGCAGCGAAAGAGGCAGCCACCAATACTTGTGCGGGTCTGCGCGGCGAGCGGCCTCCCGCAACAGTTGCGCCAGTCCGTTGGTCGCGGCGATGGCCTCGACGGGCGTCGGGGTTGATGGGCTGCTTCCCCAAAGCGATAGCTCCAACTCGATCTGCGGTTGGCTGACTTGCCGGCATCGCGCTTGAAAGTCGTCCAGATCGGGAACAGGCGTGGGGTCCAACCGGGCTTCCGCATCACCAAACAGCCGCTCCAGGCTTTCCGGGCGCAGCACCTGCCGGGCGCCACTGTGCTCGAGTTCGCGGAGAATGGGATGATCGCTGCCGCGCACGCCCAGTTGCGCACACTCACTGCGCCACCAACCCAACTTGCGGCGCGCCACGTCTTCGTCGGAATGCTCCGAGCAAACCTCCTCCACAGCAGCGAACAAGGCGTAAAGGGGCAGCAATTGCCCGGCACGGTCGGCCGGCGCGAAAACCTGCGAAATCCGGAACAGCCGATTGGTTCTCAGCACCTGTTCCCAGCAGAACCGGCGTTCATTCGTCTCGTTCTGGACCACCGTAACCATTGGATTTCTTCACCAGTTCCACCAACTCCGCGGGATGATGGATGCGGAAGCTGTCGGCAACAAAATCGTCATCCATCTCGTGCGCTCCGTAGCCGTAATAGGCGGCTGCCGTCTGCGTTCCAGCGGCGCGGCCGGCCTGGATATCCCTGACGTCGTCGCCGACAAACAGAGTCTCACCAGGGGCCACGTCCACCATGCCGCAGGCCAGGCTCACCGGAGCAGGATGCGGTTTGCTTTCGCTGAGGGTATCGCCGCAGACGACACAGCCTATCGTGGCGGCAAGGTTTGCCGCCTCGACAATGGGCAGGGTCAAGGCTTCGGTCTTGTTGGTCACGATACCCCATGGGATGCCCATTTCACCCAGGAAAGCCAACACCTCGGGAATCCCCTCGTAGAGCACTGATTCGCGATAGCTGTTCTGCGAATAGTGATCGAGGAAGCGCCGCCGCCAGACCTCGAGCCTTGCGGCATCGGCTGGCGGCATGCCCACTTTGAGCAGGCCGACAGCTCCCTTCGAAGCGAAGCGCGACACTTCCGAAACCGCCAGCGGCGGCAAGTTCTCGCTGCGGCGAACCCAGTTCAACGAGCCGACCAGGTCCGGGGCGGAGTCAAGTAGCGTGCCGTCCAGGTCGAACAGTACCGCGCGAATGGTGCTCATTCGGCGGGACGGGTCGCGTGGACAAGGTAGTTGACCTGGACATCGCCGCCCAGCATCACGCTGCGCGTGATGGGGTTATAGTGCAACCCGGCGACATCCCGCAATTGCAGCCCCGCCTCGCGAATCCAGGCGCTGAGTTCCGATGGGCGTATGAAACGATCGTAGCGATGTGTCCCGCGCGGTAGCAGTTGCGCAATGTACTCGGCGCCGACGATGCCCAGCAGAAATGCGCGCGGGGTGCGGTTGAGCGTCGAAAAAAATGCGTGCCCGCCTGGTTTCAGCAGCGCATGAATACTGCGCACGATGGACAGCGGCTCCGGCACGTGCTCCAGCATTTCCATGCAGGTCACAACATCGAAAGCCTGCGGCGACTCCTCTGCCAACTCCTCAACCGTGAGTTGACGATAATCGACGTCGAGTCCGGACTCGTGCAAATGCAGTCTGGCCGTCGCCAGGACCCGGGGGGCCACGTCGATCCCGGTAACCCGACCGCCCTTGCGGGCCAGCGACTCTGCCAGGATTCCTCCGCCACAACCCACGTCGGCGACCCTCCGGTCGGCGATCTCGGCACGCTCGGCGATGAACTTGAGGCGCGCCGGATTCAGTTCGTGCAGCGGACGGAAGGGTCCCTCGGGATCCCACCAGCCGGATGCGATGGCGTCAAATTTATCCTGCTCCGTGCGGTCGATGTTGTGCTGTGTTTCTGCTTTCACGTTGCAGACTCCTGCCGATTGGCATCCCATTTGTCCTGCCGGCGAGCCAGTTTTGAATGCCACTGGCCGGCACGCTGCAGGACCTCATCAAGATCGATCGTAGTCAGCCTGCCCGTATCAAGCACACGCCGGCCTGCCACCCAGACGTCGCTGACCTGCCGGGACGAAGCAGCATACACCACCTGTGAAACCACGTGATGCAGCGGTTGGGTCTCCGGCGCGCCAAGATCCAGCGCGCACAGGTCGGCCTGCTTGCCCGGTTCGATGCTGCCGATATGCTGTTCCAGACCCAACGCTTTGGCGCCGTTGATGGTCAGCATCTCGACAGTTTCGAAGGCGTCGACCACCTGGGCGTCACCGGCCACGCCCTTGGCCAAAAGCGCCGCGGTCTGCGCTTCCGACAACAGGTCCAGATCATTATTGCTCGCGGCACCGTCGGTGCCCAGCGCCACGTTCACTCCGGCCTGCTTGAGGTGTGCCACCGGACAAAAACCACTGGCCAGTTTCAGGTTGGATTGTGGGCAATGAATCACGTTGACACCCGACTTCGCCACGCGCTCGATGTCGTCGGCGGATAACTGGGTCATGTGCACGGCTTGCAGGCGGGAGTTCAGCAGCCCCACCTGGTCGAGCCGGCTCATCGGGTGGCAATCATGCTGCTGCAACGATTGCTTGATCTCCCACTCGGTCTCCAGCAGGTGCGTATGGACGGGTAATTGCAGATCGGCCGACAGGCCGGCGATCTCACCTAAAGTTTGGTCCGAAACGGTGTATGGCGCATGCGGCGCCAGCGTGAAACGAATCAATGGTTCGGACCCGTACGTATCGTGCAGCCGCAAACCCCGTGCGAGATAGTCGCCGGCGTCTTTGGCCCAGGCCGTCTCGAATTCAATTACGATCAGGCCGAGGCTGGCCCGCATGCCAGCCTCCAGGCAAGCTTCGATCGCGGCATCCGGGAAGAAATACATGTCATTGAAGCAGGTCGTGCCGCTCCTGAACATTTCGGCGATCGCGAGACGCGTCCCGTCGCCGACAAACTGCGGGCCTACGAACTGCCGTTCGGCCGGCCAGATATGCTCCTGCAACCAGACATGCAGTTCCAGGTCGTCCGCATAACCGCGCAGCAGCGTCATCGGCGCGTGGGTGTGGCAATTGACCAAACCCGGCAGCAACACGTGACGGCGCAGTTCGACTGCACCCGCGTCAGGCCACCGCAGTTCGGCCTCTGACCGCGGCAGGACTGCGACGATCCGATCGTCGCTGACCACCACGGAATGCTCCTCGAGCAGCACGCGCGCGGGCCGGACCGGAACGACGTACCTGGAGTGGATCAGCGTGACGGGCCCCGCCTGGCTGTCGCCCGTTGCCTGACTGGAAGTCATCGCCGTGCAGGTTATTCCTTCGCTCGGGATACGTACTGGCCGGTTCTCGTGTCGACGCGGATCAATTCACCGTTGTCGACGAACAGCGGAACCCGGACCACGGCGCCGGTTTCCAGCGTGGCGGGCTTGCCCCCTCCGCCGGAGGTGTCGCCGCGCAACCCCGGATCGGTGTCGACGATGCGCAACTCGGTAAAGTTGGGTGGCGTAACCGTGATCGGGACACCGTTATAAAGCGTCATCTGGCAAAGATCTTCCTCTTTCAGCCACAGGGCCCCATCGCCCATGGCTTCTTTCGATACCGCATGCTGCTCAAACGTGTCCGGGTGCATGAAGTGCCAGAATTCGCCATCGTTGTAGAGGTACTGGACCTCGAGGTCGAAGACGTCTGCCGCCTCGACGCTCTCACCGGAGCGGAAGGTGCGTTCAATGACCCGGCCGGTTTTGAGGTTACGAACGCGCACTCGGTTGAATGCCTGGCCCTTGCCGGGTTTGACGAATTCGTTTTCGACGATCACAAAGGGATCGCCGTCGAGCAGGATCTTCAAACCGCTCTTGAATTCATTGGTGCTGTAGGTTGCCATGTTGGGCTCCGGGAAGTCTGTCGAGGCACTGTGCAGTCAGCTTCGGCTTCAGCCAGCGCCACAGTGTACTCAAATAAGAAATGATAACCCGATCAGCGGCAGGAAACCATGAACGCCAAAGACCACTGTATATTCAAGCCGATTTCAGCCATAATTGCCCGAGGAATAGATCCCTTCCTATCTTGGAAATGAGTTTTAAAAGATTCTGTAATTTATTGATTCCAACAAGATAAGTGTGATACAACCAGAGTGTTAGAAAGGGGCAAGGAGGCCTGTTGCGCATGCAAAGCGTCAATCTGCTAGTCACGGATAGATCACCTGAATCCGCTGAGCATATTAATTCTCTGCTTCGTAATTCCGGAATCAAAATTCATGTATTGCATGTCCAAGCCTGCGCTGAGATCAAGCGCGCCCTGGACCAGGATTGCCCCGTCCTTATCCTCTACGCAGATGCCGACGAGAACGACGCTCCGCTGGAGGAGGTCGCCAAACTGGCCGCGGCGTTCAGTGTGCCAGTGGCATTGTTCGCCCGCATGGACGATCCCGAACGACTGACCAGGCTGCTGGGCCAGGCGGCCTGCTTCGTCATCAGCGCCGATCGGGAAGACCTGCTGATGGATTCCGTCAATCGCCTCATCACCGCCTCCCAGAACGAGCGCAACCAGGCTGCGCGGCAGCAGCGGCTGGAGGAACTGGAGCACCGTTACGACCTGGTGCTCGACAGCTCGCGGGACGCCATTGCCTACATCCACGAGGGTCTCCACGTCTACAGTAACCGTGCCTACCTGGAGGCCTTGAGGGTCAACGAAGAAAGCGCCCTGGCGGGACTGTCTCTGCTGGAAATGGTCGACGCCGGCGAAACCAACCTGAAGACGCTCTTGAAAGGATTTGCCAAGGGCCTCTTTCCCAGCGAAGCCCTCGCGGTCAAAATAACCCGGCCCGATGGCTCGCAGTTCGAAGCCAGCCTGACGTTCTCGCCCGCACAGTACGACGGCGAAGACTGCACGCAGATGATGATGCAGCGCAGGGATGCCGCGAACGAACTGGCTGCGGAGCTCGAACGGCTGCGCTTCACCGACCAGCTTACGCAGTTGCATAACCGCAAAGCCTTCGTCGATGTCCTGGAGGCGTGGATCACCGACCGCAACGTCGAGGGCACCGCTGCCGTGCTGTATCTCGAGCCCGATGGTTTCGAGGACTTGAACGAAAACCTCACTGTCGAGGCCACCGACGCCTTCATCGCGGACATCGCCAGAGTCATCCGGGACTGCCTGGCGGAGGACGACGTGCCCGCGCGCATCAGCGAGCGGGGCTTCGCGGTGCTCGCCCAGCGCGCCACCCAAGCCGAACTGGAAGAGCTGGCCGAACGGATCCTGGTTGCCTACCGGACGCACATCGTCGAGCTTGGCGAGCGTTCGCTCACGGTTTCCTGCAGCATCGGCCTGAGCAGTGTCGGGCGGCTCGTCGTAAACTCCTCCGAAATCATCGCGGGCGCTCGCAAAGCTCAGGCACAGGCGGCCGAACGCGGTGATCAGCTGGTCGTGTACCGACCGCAGCTGACCGCCGTGAGCTCGGTGAGCGGCGAGCACCAGTGGCTCGATCGAATCAAGCAGGCTCTGGACAATCACTCCTTCTACAGCGTGCAACAGTCCATTATCGACCTGGATGGCGACGGTGAGCAGATCGTCGAAAACATGAGCTTCATGCATGGGGATACGGGCGATCATGCGCCAACAGAATTCCAGGCCATTGCCGACAGCAACGACCTGGCCGGCAGCATCGACCGTCAAGTCATCCCCGGCCTGCTGAAGAATGCCGTTGAAAGCGAACAGCGGCAAATCATCAACCTCAGCGGCAACTCGGTCCTGGATTACGCTTTTCCGGGCTGGCTTGCGGAGCAGCTGGGAGCCGCCTGCGTTGACGGCAGCAGGATCATCCTGCAGATCAGCGCGGCCACAGCGCTTGGTAATCTGCGGCCGGCACAACGGTTGGTCAAGGAACTCAAGCCGCTCGGTTGTCACTTGTCGATCAGCCAGTTCGACGCCGAGCGACGCACCCGTCAACTGCTCGAGCACCTCGATGTCTCCTACATCAAACTGCGTCCCGGACTGACCGAGGAACTGACTGCGAACGCCAAGCACCAGGAAAGTGTCCGGGCCATCGTCGAGGCCGCCGAGTCGCATGGGGTCGCCGTGATCGCCGATGAGGTCAGAGATACGTCCTGCCTGGCCGTACTTTGGCAGTGCGGTGTCAAACTGATCACCGGGACCTTCGTCAACGAATCGAGCCAGGT
>JAPHSB010000051.1 GCA_026193295.1 Lysobacterales bacterium | reverse complement strand
TGTTGCTGTCAGCAAAACGCATGACCGAGGTCCGCGAAGTGACCTTGATATCTCCGATCCTGGCCAACTGGGTCAGCAGATCGTCATGCATACCTTGCGAAAACCAGGCATCGGCCTGCCGGTCACTGCGCGTGGCGAAAGGCAGGACGGCTATGGACTTCGCAGGGATCGGCAGGGATATTGTGTTCCGGACCACCTGATCGACCGGCCGCGCGGGTCCGGCGGCTGTTTTAATGGGGTCCGGCGGCCGGGCCTCGCGCGAGTGAAACTTGTCCCAGGCAAACCAGGCGAGCGCGACAACGAGTACGCTGATGATCGTGAAATTGAGCTTCCGTCCGAGTTCCTGGTAGGCCGGCTGGGAGCGGTCGACGTCCTGCTCCTTTCTGAGTCCTTCAGGCGTCAGATCGAACAGCCAGCCGAGAATCAACGCCAGCGGAAAACCTGCCAGTAACAGCGTGATGAGCAATTTCATCACCCAGGCGGGCGCTTCGAAGCTTTCGGTGCCCAGTTGCGCGACCTGCAACACGAGCCAAGCAGTGACGGCGTAGGCGAAGCCGACCTTGAAGACGTTGCGCCGCTTGAGTTCGGTGAACAGAGACACGCTTTACTCCCCTGGCCTGTTTTCGTTCGTCATGCCTGATGCCATGCGTTCTGGCCAATTATTCTATGAGATACTGCGCCGCAGTGCTCTGTTGGTGCCAGGTGATTGGTTCGATGAAATCGAAATTGCGCTTCAGTTTGGCTTCTTTCATTTTGGCCGTCCTTATGACGGCGTCCCTGCAACCTCTGCTCGCCGCCGATCGCCTGGCCGACAAGCTCAGCCTTATCGACTTGCCGCCCGGTTTTGAGATCAGCGTCTATGCCGAGGACGTGGAGAACGCCCGGCAATTGGCGCTGGGCCAACATGGTACGGTGTTCGCCGGATCCCACAAGGCGGGCAAGGTCCATGCAGTGACCGACACCGATAGCGATCACAAGGCCGACCAGGTGTACCTGGTCGACCAGGGTCTGGACATGCCTTCCGGCCTCGAATTCAGGTCCGGTTCGCTCTACGTGGGCGCGCTGGACCGCATATTGCGTTACGACGAAATCGAGAGCCGGCTCGATCAGCCACCGGAACCCGTCGTGGTTTCCGATGCTTTTCCCGACAAGACGCACCACGGCTGGAAGTACCTGCGGTTCGGGCCGGATGGCCTGCTTTATGTGCCGGTGGGCGCACCCTGCAATATCTGCGATGAGCCCGGATTTGCGCAGATACGCCGGCTGCGGGCTGACGGCGGCGGCATGGAAGTCTACGCTGAGGGCGTGCGCAACAGCGTCGGCATGGCCTTCCATCCCCGCAGCGGTGACTTATGGTTCACTGACAACGGCCGCGACCTGCTGGGCGACGATCTGCCCGGCGACGAGTTGAATCACGCGCCGCAAAGCGGCCTGCATTTTGGCTACCCCTGGTGCCACCAGGGCGACTCACTGGACCCGGAATTCGGCGTGGGCAAGTCGTGCTCAGACTTCGAAGCGCCGGCGCTGACCCTGGGAGCGCATGTTGCGTCACTGGGGCTCACTTTTTACACCGGCAGTCAGTTTCCCGCGGAGTATCGCGAACAACTGTTTATCGCGCAGCATGGCTCCTGGAACCGCAGCAAGAAAGTGGGCTACAACGTCCTGCTGGTTCGTTTCGATGGCCATGGCGCCGTGACCGGTAGCGAAGTATTCGCCAGTGGTTGGTTGCAAGGCCAGGACAACTGGGGCCGGCCCAACGATGTCCTGCAGATGCCCGACGGCTCGCTGCTGGTTGCCGATGATCAGGCGAACGCCATCTACCGCATCAGTTATGCCGGCAGAGCGGAGTGACGGTGCTGTCGACAGCTGATCGCGCAGCATGACCCTGGTACAGATCATCGTCCTCGCCCTGATCCAGGGGCTCACCGAGTTTCTGCCCGTTTCGAGCTCGGCACACCTGATCCTCGGCAGCGTGGTTTTCGGTTGGCCCGACCAGGGCCTGGTGTTCGATGTCGCAACCCACCTGGGCACGCTGGTGGCGGTACTGGTGTATTTTCGCCGCGACTGGCTGGACATGGCCGGGGCTTGCCTCAAGCCGCCGGTGACGCCGGCGGACCGCCAGCATCGCAGAATGCTCGCATGGATCCTGGTGGCGAGCGTGCCGGCGCTAATGGTCGGCGGCCTGGCGCCGGATTTTGTTGAAAAATACTTGCGCGACGTGACCGTGCTCGCTTGGACAACCGTAGGGTTCGGCGTGCTTCTCGGAGTCGCCGACCGCGTCGGCGCCAAAGAGCGGACGATCGAATCCCTCGGTCTGCGCGACGCGCTGTTGATTGGCCTGGCGCAGGCCTTGGCGCTGGTTCCCGGGGTCTCACGCTCGGGCATCACCATCACGGCCGGCCGGTTCCTGGGATTGGCGCCGGATGCCGCGGCGCGTTTTTCTTTCCTGATGGCCGTGCCGATCATCGCTGCGGCGGGGACGTTTGGGATCTACCGGGTCGCCTCGGGGCAGGCCGGCATCGATTGGACGCAGTTCGCGCTGGCGCTCGGCCTGTCGTTCCTCGCGGGTTGGGGTTGCATCGCCGCATTCATGGCTCTGCTCAGGCGGGTCGGCCTGCTGCCATTCGTGGTTTACCGGCTGCTGCTGGGTGCTGCCCTGCTTTGGATCGTCTACTGATCCAAAGTGGTGCAGAACCAGTTTATCGCTGCACATTGTTGGTGCAAAGACAGTTCCGTTGCTCTGCACCATTTACATCAAGGCATTTGCGACGTCGCTAATTGCCTCGAAATCGCCGCAAAAATCGCTTAAAATAAGGCTAAATCCCGCCCTCTGCCCGCATGTATTGATGACCGCATTTGGCACGGGTCCTGCATATAAGTGCTGACCCATTTTGGAACGTCACCACAGGAAACCTAGCTATGACTGCTGATAAGATTCTGAAATCCCTCGAGGAAGACAAATACAAATTCGTCGATCTCCGCTTCTGCGACACCATGGGCAAGGAGCAGCACGTGACGCTGCCCATCTCCGCGGTGGACGATGATCTCTTCGAAGAGGGCAAAATGTTCGACGGCTCCTCGATTTCCGGCTGGAAGGGCATCAACGAATCCGACATGGTATTGATGCCTGACCCGGAAACCGCCGTGAAGGATCCCTTTGCCGCGGACAAGACAATGATCCTCCGTTGCGATGTACTCGAACCGAACACCATGGAAGGGTATAACCGCTGCCCGCGGTCCCTGGCGAAGCGGGCCGAGGCCTACCTGAAGTCCAGCGGGATCGCGGACACGGCCTTCTTCGGCCCCGAACCTGAATTCTTCGTCTTCGACGATGTGCGCTTCGATGTGGGCATGCACGGTTGCTCCTACCGGGTGGATTCCGAGGAAGGCGCCTGGAACACCGGGGCCGAGTATGAAGGTGGCAACATCGGCCACCGGCCCGCCGTGAAAGGCGGCTACTTCCCGGTGCCGCCGGTCGATTCATTGCACGATTTGCGTGGCACCATGTGCCGCGTGATGGAGAAGATGGGCATCTCGGTGGAAGTCCATCACCACGAGGTGGGCACGGCCGGCCAGTGCGAAATCGGTACCCGGTTTTCCACGCTGACGCGCAAGGCCGATGAATTGCTCATTCTGAAGTACATCGTGCACAACGTTGCCCATGCGGCCGGCAAGACGGCGACTTTCATGCCCAAGCCGCTGGTTGGCGACAATGGATCCGGGATGCACGTTCACCAATCCATTGCCAAGGGTGGAACCAACCTGTTCATGGGTGATGGCTACGGCGGACTGTCCGAGACGGCGTTTCACTATATCGGCGGCATTTTCAAGCACGCCCGCGCCATCAACGCGTTTGCGAATTCCACGACCAACAGCTACAAGCGCCTGGTCCCGGGGTTCGAAGCGCCGGTCATGCTGGCCTACTCAGCTCGCAATCGTTCGGCATCCTGCCGCATTCCGTTCGTGAGCAACCCGAAGGCACGGCGCATCGAAGTGCGTTTTGGCGACCCTTCGGGCAACGGCTACCTGATCTTTGCCGCGATGATGATGGCCGGCCTCGACGGCATCCGTAACAAGATCGATCCGGGCCCGCCGATGGACAAGGATTTGTACGACCTGCCTCCGGAAGAGGAAAAGCTCATTCCGACCGTATGTTCGTCGCTCGACCAGGCGCTGGCGGCGCTGGACGCCGATAGGGAGTTCCTGACGGTTGGCGGTGTTTTCGATGACGATCTCATCGATGCTTACATCAAGCTGAAGATGCATGAGGTGACCCGCTTCCGCATGAGCACTCACCCGGTCGAATTCGATATGTATTATTCTCTGTAGCAGACCCGGGAATCAGCATCCCATCCTGGTGGACGTGCCCCGGGCAAGCCGCCGAGCCCCGCACAGCGCGGGGCCGGCGGAGTTGGCCGCAACCAAAGGAGCACGATTATGAACAAAGGACTGATCACGGCAGTTGTATTCTGCTGCCTGCTGGCAGGGTCGCTGGCTGCTCAATCCAGCGGCGAGATTTACAAGGTCGTCGACGAGAACGGCAACGTGACCTACACGGATCAGCGCCCCTCGGCGGGGGCGGAGCCCATGGATTTGCCTCCGCTATCCGTTATAGAGAGCGATGTCGTAGTGCCCGCCCCGGCAGCCCAAGAGGCGCAGGCCGCAGAGCAGGCCAAGGAGCCGACGCCGCGGGATCTCCGGCGCCAGTTCCGGGATTTTCGGATCACGCAGCCGCAACCCGAAGAAACCTTCTGGGGCACCGCCAACACGGTCGTCGTGGCCTGGGGTGCCAGCCAGCCTGTGCCGCCGGAATTGTCCGCGCGGTTGTTCGTGGACGGGAGCCCGCAAGATGTGCCCGGCAGCGGCAGCGTGACGCTGACCCTGGACCGGGGCGAACACCGGGTATATGTGGAATTGCTGGACGCCCGCAAGCGCCGGATTATCGCAACGCAAACGGTCACGTTTTTCGTCAAGCAGCAATCGGTCGGCTTCAAGCGTCCGGCCCCGTCGCCGCGCGCCAGCGGCCGTTGAGGGCTGGGTGTCTGCTGACCAGGCCCAGTCTCACGGGCTGCTCGATCAGCTGGACACGGGCGTGGTCAGGCTGGACGCATCCGGCCGGATACTTTTGATGAACAGCGCCGCCGAGCACTGCCTGCTGGTCAGCCGCGACCGGGCCTGTGGCCGGTATATCGGCGAGGTGGCGGACATTCCGCGCGAGTTGCGGGAGGCTATTTCGCGGCTGCCGGAAGGCAGCCAGGGCGTGCTGCTGCACGAGTTGAGTTTCGGCAACCGGCCTTATGACTGCACCATCCAACGATCGGGTGACCATGACCTCTTACTTGAATTTCACAACCTGGAATGGGAACGCCTCCGGCTCAGGTTGCAGCAGCGCGAACTGCAAACGGGCATGCTCGAGTTACTGAGCCGTAACCTGGGTCACGAGGTCCGCAATCCGCTGGGCGGCATTCGCGGGGCGGCGCAGATGTTGGCGGACGAATTGGAGCCCGGCGAGCAGGCGACCCTGGCGCGTCTGATCATGCGTGAATCCGATCGCATCGACGAATTGATTCAGCGGTTCGGGCAGCCCGAGCTTGACCGCCGTGAGATCCATCTCTACCCGCTGCTGGACGAAGCTCTGGACCTTCTCGATGCCGAATTCGGCGAGACGGTGACGCTGGAGCGCGACTATGACCCCAGCATGCCGGATATTCGTGCCGACGCCTCCGCCATACGGCAGGTCTTTCT
Organism: Lysobacterales bacterium; assembly: GCA_026193295.1. GTDB lineage: Bacteria > Pseudomonadota > Gammaproteobacteria > Xanthomonadales > SZUA-36 > CALKKN01. The sequence continues at coordinate 9,770 of JAPHSB010000051.1, read as the reverse complement.
GAACCTTTTGCGTAACGCCTGCCAGGCCGGCGCGTCGGTTATCCGGATCCGGACCCGTATCGAACACGGCCATGCGCTGTTGCAGTCCGGCCAGGGCGCCGTGATCCGGGTGGACTTCAGTGACAACGGCCAGGGTGTGCCCGAGTCGCTTCGCTCCCTGTTGTTCCTGCCCCTGGTCACCGGCCGGCGGGACGGCACCGGACTGGGCCTGGCGCTGTCCCAACAGATCGCGTCGGCGCATGGGGGCTTGCTGGCCTTCCATCCGCTCGAGCACGGCAGCCGGTTCACGCTGTTGCTGCCTTTCGCACACGAAACGCGGCAGGCGGACCAGGAGCGTTCATCGTGATTGCCGCAGTCGACGTGTGGGTCGTGGACGATGACGAGGCCATCCGTTTCGTGTTGCAGCGCGCACTCAGCAAGCGGGGTTTCGACGTCGAGTGTTTCGACGAAGTCCGGGCGGTGCGCAAAGCCCTGCAGTCCGGCCACCCGCAAGCCATCCTGACCGACATCCGCCTGCCGGATGCCGATGGACTCAGCGTGGTGGAGATGCTCGCGCAGCAGTCCATCGACATTCCGGTCATAGCGATGACCGCGTACTCCGACCTGGACCAGGCGGTGACTGCGTTCCAGAAAGGTGTGTTCGAATACCTGCCCAAGCCCTTTGATCTCGACCAGGTGATTTCCGTTGTCGAACGAGCGGTCGCCCGGGATGAGGCCGAACCCAGGCCGGCGCGGCAGGAAAGCGGGGGCCGGCTGTTGGGCGAATCTCCCGCAATGCAGGAGGTCTTCCGCACCATCGGCCGGCTGTCGCGTTCGGATATCAGTGTGTTGATCACTGGCGAAACCGGCAGTGGCAAGGAAGTCGTTGCGCAGGTTTTGCACCAGCACAGCCCCCGGGCGCGTGGACCCTTTGTCGCCATCAATACCGCCGCCATCCCGGCGGAGTTGCTGGAGTCGGAGCTTTTCGGTCATGAGAAAGGCGCCTTCACTGGCGCCCATCTGCGGCGCGTCGGCCGCTTCGAGGAAGCGGCAGGTGGCACCCTCTTCCTGGATGAAATCGGCGACATGCCGCTGCCGCTGCAGACCCGGCTGCTCCGCGTTCTGGCTGAGGGTGACTATTACCGCGTGGGTGGCCGGGACATGTTGCAGGCGGACGTGCGCGTGATCGCGGCTACTCACCAGGACCTCGAAGACAAGGTTCGCACCGGCGAATTCCGCGAGGATCTGTTCCACCGCCTGAACGTCATCCGTATCGCCCTGCCGCCGCTCAGGGAACGGACCGAGGATATCGCCATCCTCGCGCGCCGTTTCCTGGCGCAGGTTGCCGCAGAGCTGGGGTTAGAGGAAAAACGCCTGAGGCCGGAGACCGTTCGTGTGCTGGAAGGTCATTCCTGGCCCGGCAATGTGCGTCAATTGCTCAACCTGTGCCGGCAGCTTTGCGTGATGGCCCCGGGCGACCAGATTTTTCCCGAGGACCTGCCGGCGGTCATGCTTGGCACCGCTTCAGCCAGTGGAACGGAAGCGGAGTGGACCGACTCTCTGCGTCATTGGGCGCGGCGGGAATTGGCGCTCGGGGGCAGTGACCTGTTTGGGCGCGCCCAGGAGGAACTGGAGCGCGTACTGATCGACTGCGCTCTGGAACGGACCGGCGGCCAGCGGTTGAAGGCGGCCGAGTTGCTCGGATTGGGCCGCAACACGCTGACACGCAAGCTGCAAAAGTTCGAGAACGATCGCGACGCCGATGGTAAACCGCTTCGCGATCAGGTGGCCGGTGGCACCTGAAGCCAGAAGGTCACCGGGCCGTCATTCACCAGGCTGACTTTCATGTCCGCACCGAAGCGACCCGTGGCCAGGTCAGACATCAGGCCGCGTGCCCGGCCTGCCATGTATTCGAACAAGCGCTGACCTTCGGCGGGTTCAGCGGCGCCAGTGAAGCTCGGCCGGTTACCCTTGCGGGTGTTGGCCGCAAGAGTGAACTGGGGGACCAGCAACAGCCCCCCGCCGGCTTGACGCACATCGAGGTTCATGCGGCCCTCGCTGTCGGGAAAGATGCGGTAGGCCAGCACGCGCTCCAGCAAGCGGTCCGCCTCTTTTTCGGAGTCATGCCGTTCGACCGCCACCAGTGCGAGCAGGCCCGTGCGGATGGCCCCGACTTCGAGGCCATTAACATGCACGGCTGCTTCGGATACTCTTTGTAGCAAAGCAATCATCGCGTACGCCATTCGCTTGCGGCTATGGAAATCCGCATTCTACATTGAGCAGCGGCCTGCCGGGCCGGCGGAGAGGAGCCCATGATCTACTTGGTCAAGTTATTACTCTGGCTGCTCAGCCTGATGCCAGCCGGCTTGCCTTATTGGCTGGCCGAGCGCGGTGCCGGTCTGTGGATGCGGTTTTCCCCGGTGAAGCGCCATACGACCGCGCGCAACCTGGAGCGCTGTTTTCCGGAGATGGATCCGGTACGGCGCCGGGAACTCGCGCTGGAAAGCTTCCGGCATTACCTGTGCGCGGTCCTCGAAGCAGGGCACAACTGGTATTGGTCGCTGGACAGGCTGCAGGCCCGGTGCGAGGAGTTTGTCAACGAGGATCTGTTCCGCAACGCACTTTCGAGTGGACAGGGGCTGGTCGTTCTGGCCCCGCACTTTGGTGCCTGGGAATACCTCGGGATGTACCTGCAGAAGTACCCGGACATTGCCATCCTGTATAAGCCGCCGTCGCACCCCGGCCTGGAGAAGGCCCTGCTGTCGAAACGGCGGCGGGGCGGCGCGCATCTGATACCGGCCACAGCCACCGGCCTGCGGCAGCTCTACTCGCATATCCGGGCCGGCAAGGGAGCCGGCGTGCTGCCGGACCAGCAGCCTTCCACCGGGCAGGGTCGGTTTGCGCCTTTTTATGGCAACCCGGCGCTGACCGCCATACTCGTGCCGCGTCTGGTCCAGCGCACGGGATGCATCGTGTTGTCCTGCGTGTGCGAGCGGCTACCGGGCGGACGCTACCGGGTACACGTCCTGCCGGTTGACGACGACATCCATTCGGATGACATGGTGACGTCGCTAACCGCGATGAACCGGGCGATCGAGGAATGCATCGCCATCGACCCGGCCCAGTACCTGTGGAGTTACCGCCGCTTCAAAACCCAACCGGAAGGTTCCCCGGACTTCTACGCCTGACGTCGATCTCGGATGCCGTAGAAGCCAATTTGTTCGCGATTCAGATTCTGTCCTCGGGAGGCATCGGGTAGTCTTTTGCAGGACACGCTCAGGCCTTCCCTGGGCGCTCGGTAATTTGCTCCCGGCAAATTACGGTCCTGCAAAAGACTACCCGACGCCTTCTGAGACTGGTTTTGCAGGCGCGAACAAATTGGCTTCTAGGGAATTCGTCGCAGGAATACCGTCATCTCTTTCTCGGCCTGCTTGTCGCCCTTGCTCCGTGCGATCTCGATCCCCTGCCGCCAGGCTTGCGCGGCGCCCTCGTCGTCGCCGTTCGCCCTCAGGACCTTGCCGAGTTCCTTCCAGGCCGCTGTGTAGCCCTTGTCCATGTCGATTGCGGCCCGCAGGTGAGCCGCGGCCTGTTCCAGGTCGGGTTGGTCGACCAGCAGCCGTGCCAGGGCCAGGCGCAGCATGGCGTTGTCCCGCTCGGTGCCGACCAGTTTGAGCAGATTCTGGATATCCACGGAGCTTCCGGCTCAGCCGCGCCAGAAGGCGGGTGTCAGCAGGACCAGCAGCGTGTAGATTTCCAGTCTGCCCATAAGCATGGCCACGCACAGGATCAGCTTGGCCGTGTCGCTCAGGCTGGCGTAGTTCGGACCGGCCAGCCCCAGTGCCGGGCCCAGGTTGGTGATGCAGGCGCCCACCGTCGAGTAGGCGGTCTCCTCGTCGAGACCGGTCGCGGTCAGCAAAATGGTCATCACCGCGAAATTGGCGATGTAGAGAAAGAAGAAACCCCAGATTGCGCTGATCACCGTGTCGGATGTGCGTTGTCCGGCGATCTTGACCGGGATGATGGCATGGGGATGGACCAGGCGAAGAATTTCCCGCACGGATTGGCGGTAGAGCAGGATGACGCGGATCACCTTCATCCCGCCGGCCGTGCTGCCCGCGCAGCCCCCGATGAACGCCAGCAGGATCAGCAGCGTGGTGAAGAAGCCGTTCCAATGGTAAAACGGCGCCGTCGTGAAGCCGGTCGTCGTCATCGTGGATATGACCTGGAAAGTGCCATAGCGAAACGACGTGGCGAGTGAGTCGTAGGTGCCGGTGAAGTACAGTCCGAAACTGACGAGTACCGAGAAAGCGAACAGCAGCGACGTGTAAACCTTGAGCTCCGGGTCCTGGAAGTAGGGTTGCGCGCTGGCACGGCGCCAGGCGGTGAAATGCAATGCGAAATTGATCCCGGCGATGGTCATGAAGACAATGGCCACGGCCTCGACGGTCGGGTTGTTCCAGAACGCCAGGCTGTCGTTATGCGTCGAAAAGCCGCCGATGGCCACCGTGCTGAAGGCGTGACCGACGGCGTCGAACAATTTCATGCCGGCCAGCCAGTACGCGAAGATGCAGGTCACCGTGATGCCAACGTAAATCAGCCACAAAGCCTTGGCTGTCTCGGTGATGCGCGGCGTCAGCTTGGCGTCCTTCATCGGTCCTGGCGTCTCGGCACGATACAGTTGCATGCCGCCGATTCTCAGCATGGGCAGGATGGCGACCGCCAGCACAATGATGCCCATACCTCCCAGCCATTGCAGTTGCTGCCGGTAATAGAGGACCGCACGGGGCAAGGCGTCGATGTTGGTCACGATGGTGGCGCCGGTGGTGGTGAGCCCCGACATCGACTCGAAAACGGCGTCGACGTAGCTGAGTTGCGGCGAAGTCAGGAGCACGAAAGGCAAGGCACCAACCAGTACCAGCGCCAGCCAGGCGCTGACGACGATCAGGAAACCATCGCGGAGCCGAAGCTCCTGGCGCGCGTTGCGGACTGGAAAATAGATCAGGAGGCCCAGGATCAGGAGCAGCGTGGCACTGAGTAGGAACAGGTTGGCCGTACCGTCGTGGTACCAGAATGACACCAGCACGGGAGGCAACATCATCAGGCTCGAGCCGGCGATCAGGAAGCCGACGACACGTTGAACGGCTGAGAATCCCATCACTCCCTCAGAGGAACAGCGCACCCACCTGGAAAAGGCGTTCCACGGCGGCGATCTGACGTTTATCGGGCACGAAGAGAATGACGTGGTCATTCTCGAGAATCACGGTATCGTGGTGCGCAATGATGACTTCTTCGCCCCGGACAATCGCGGGGATGGTGGTGCCGGGCGGCAGGTCGATGTCTTCGATGGCCCTGCCGACGACCCGGGAACTGCGCTTGTCACCCATCGCCACCGCCTCGATGGCTTCCGCGGCGCCCCGGCGCAGGGAGTGGATGCGAACCATGTTGCCACGCCGGATGTGGGTGAGCAGCGCGCCGATGGTGATTTGCTGGGGCGATACGGCGATATCGATCGAGCTCGACTCGACGAGGTCGACATAGGACGGGCGATTGATGATGGCGATGACCTTTTCGGCGCCCATGCGTTTGGCCAGCATGGACGACAGGATGTTGGCTTCATCGTCATTGGTCAGCACACAGTAGACATCGGTCGTGTCGATGGCCTCCTCACGAAGCAGTTCTTCGTCGGCGCAGTCGCCGACCAGCACGATGGCCTTTTCGAGACTTTCCGCGATCTCCTCCGCGCGTTGCGGATCGCGTTCGATGATCTTGACGTGGTGATTGCGCTCCAGTTGGCGGGCCAGGTTGCTGCCGATGTTGCCGCCGCCCGCCAGGATGATACGCCGCACCGGGTTATCCAGCGGGCGAAGCTCCTTCATCATGAGCCGGATGTTGCGTTGGGCGGCGAGGAAGAACACCGTGTCGTTCTCTTCGATCACGGTGGCCCCGTCCGGGATGATCGTCTTGTCCTGCCGGTAAATGGCTGCGATCCGCGCATCCGCACCGGCCGGCATATGGCTTCGCAGCGTGTGCAGGCGGTGCCCGACCAGCGGTCCGCCGGCGTAAGCCTGCGTGGCGACCAGCTGGGCGCGGCCGTCAGCGAAGTCCAGAACCTGCAGTGCACCGGGATACTCGATCAGCCGTGCGATGTACTCGGTCACCAGGCTCTCCGGGCTGATCAGCACATCGACCGGGCAGTGCTCGCGATCGAACAGGCGCTCCTTGTCGATGTATTCCGACGAGCGGATGCGAGCGATCCGGGCGGGCGTGTTGTAAAGCGTATAAGCGACCTGGCAGGCGGTCATGTTGACCTCGTCGCTGCTGGTCAGAGCGATAATCATGTCGGCGTCTTCGATGCCCGCCCGCACCAGCACCGTTGGATAGGACGCGTGACCCAGCACGCCGCGGATATCGAGCCGGTCCTGCAGTTCTTTGAGGTGGGCCGCGTTGATATCGACCACGGTAATGTCGTTTTCTTCGGTCGACAGGCTATGGGCTACCGTCGTGCCGACCTGGCCGGCCCCCAGGATGACGATCTTCATCCGTTTTCTCCGCTGACAACTTGCTTCGGATCGACCCCGAGAGAGCGCAGTTTGCGGTAAAGATGGGTTCTCTCCATGCCCACGGCATCCGCCAGTTTGCCCACGCTGCCGCCCGCTTCCTGCAATTTGTACACCAGGTATTCGCGCTCGAACTGCTCGCGCGCCTCGCGCAGCGGCAGGTCGAACAGCGGCGGATGCGCCTGCTGGCTTGCCGCCTGCTCCGTCGGGCTTTGCCGCAGCGCTTCCTCGACTTCCGCCGCGGACACCTCTTCGTCACCGCCCAGCACCAACATGCGCTGGATCAGGTTGCGCAGCTCCCGGATATTGCCCGGCCAGCTGTGGTTACGCAGACGGTTCTGCGCAGCCACCGAAAAGGCACGATAGGGTAGATTGTCCCGGTTGGGGAACCAGTCGGCATAAAAGCGCACCAGTTCCGGGACGTCATCGGGCCGGTCGCGCAGGGGCGGTACCTGCAGCGGCAGGACATTCAGGCTGTAATAGAGCTGCTGGAGCGTTTCATCCTTTTGCGCCCGCTGCATCAGATCGGTGCAGGCGCTCGCAATCAGCCGGCAATCCAGCGGCTCTGCGCCAGCGCCTCCTTCATGTACGAAATGCCCGGACTCGAGGACCTGGTGAATGATCCGTAGCGAAACGGCTGGAATGTCCTGAAGCTCCGGTATGTACAGGGTGCCGCCGTGGGCCTGGTCGAACAGGCCGGCCTGGCCTTCGCCATTCCCTTCCCTGCCCAGCAGATAGTCGCGGCAGTTTTCCGCGGTCAACTCGCAATGGTCCATGATCACGAACTCGCCCTGGCGGGCGCTGCGCCGATGAATGAAGCGGGCCAGGTTTTCACGGCCACAGCCCGGTTCGCCCGTGATCAAAACGGGCAAGTCGTGCTGCGCGGCCTGCTCGGCCTTGCCCCGTAGCACCTGCATGACGGCGCTGTTGCCGATCGGCTCGCTTGCTGCGGGCACGGGCGCCAGAGCCGGCCTTGGCCTCTTCTTGCCCTCTTCGAGCGCCTGGCCCACGACCGCGAGCAAACGGGCCAGGGAAATAGGTTTCTGCACGAAATCGTGTGCCCCCAGGCGGGTTGCCTCGATAGCCGTTTCCACCGTGCCATGACCGGACATGACCACGACGGGGCATTCCATGCTGCCGCCCGAAGACCATTCGCGCAGCAGGGTGATGCCGTCGACATCCGGCATCCAGATGTCCAGCAGCACCAGGTCGGGAGCAGCGCGCGCGAAAGCCGATCGGGCGGCTTCCCCGTTTTCGGCCACGCTGACCCGGTAGCCTTCATCCTCGAGGATTTCGCGCACGAGGTCACGGATGTCCGGCTCGTCATCGACGACGAGAATGTGTGATTGTGACATGAGAAGGTTAGCCGGCCTGCTCTGTTGCGTTGGCGCAACAGCTTACTCCAACCGTGCAAGTCTGCCTAGAGGCCAATCACGCCTGTCGCGGGGTCAGAGGCAGCATGATGGTCACGTGGGCGCCGCCCTTTCCGCGGTTAGCGATGGCGATCCGGCCATCGTGTTCGAGCACGATTTTGCGGCATATCGCCAGGCCGAGCCCGCTGCCGTGCTTTTTGCTGGTCACATAGGGCTCGAATGGATTTTGCAGGACTTCGGCTGGAAATCCGGGTCCGTCGTCAATCAACTCCAGCTTTAACCAGCCAGTTCCCTTCTCCTCGACAATCTGGCTCCTGATCACAATAGAGACCGGCCCGTTGGCTTGGGCTTCACCAGCATTGCGTATCAGGTTGTGCAGCATCTGGCGCAAACGGCCTCCGTCGGCGGCCAGGCCGGCAGGTCCCGGACACAATTCCAGGACAAAATGCAGACCCGATTCCCCCTGTTGATAGAGCGCGACGACCTCGCGAACCAGTTCGTCGAGCCTGATGGCTTCGAGGCTGAGCCGGGGTTCCTGGGCGTAGTCTCCAAAAGCATCGACCAGTTTTCTCAACGCCTCGACCTGCGCCACGATGGTGCTCGAGGCCTTCTCCAGCAGGGCGTCGTCATCCGCTTCCAGCTTACCCGCCAGCTTCATGCGCAGGCGTTCAGCCGCCAGTCGAATGGGGGTGAGCGGGTTCTTGACCTCGTGTGCCAGCCGTCGCGCCACTTCTGCCCAGGCAGCTTCGCGCTGCGCCTGGTTCAGCAGGGTCACGTCGTCGAACACGACGACCTGCCCGGACAACGGCGCTGCTCCAGACGGGGTCAACAGGGGCAGGCGCGTGCCGCGCATCAGCAGGACCAGGGGCTTCCCGGGGCGGTCGAGCCGGATTTCCTGCTGCCAGTCGCCCCGCCCACGGCGGGTCTGCCGTTCGATGGTTTCGACGAAGGGGCCGAGGAATGGGCCTGACTCCAGTAAGTGTTTCAGCGGTTCCCCGACGGGTCTTGCCGCCTGCAGTTGCCGCGCGAAGTCCGCGGGCAATCCGAGGATTTCGAGGCACGGTGCGTTGGCTGTGATCATCCGGCCCTTTTCGTCCAGCGTCAGCACGCCCGAAGACAGGCTGGCCAGAACCGTTTGCAGGAACTCGCCCTGCGCCTGCAATTCCGCGCGGCTCTCCTCGGCGGCCTGGCTGGCCGATTTCAGCGCCTGGGTCATCTGGTTGAAGGACTCGACCAGGAAGCCAATCTCGTCGCGCGGTCCGAAGGCGACTTTCCTGCCGAAGTCTCCAGCCGCAACTTCCCGGGTGGCAGTCGAAAGCATGGACAGCGGCGCCACCATCCGGCGAGCCGAGTTCAGGGCCGCCAGGATGGCCAGCAGAATGGTCAGCAGCAGCACCAACGACAGGATCAGCAGGAAGCTTTGTTTGAGTGACTGGCGCAGGTAGCTGACGTTCTGGTAGCGGTAGTACTCCTGCTCAATGGAGCTCGCGAGCGTTGTCACCTCGGGCGGCAGCGGATAGATGGCTTGCAGGAACCGCGCGGTGCCGCCGGGGAATGGCGTCGGCATCAGCTGGATTACGCGAATGTGCAGCCCGCCGTCGGCGGTCGGTTCGGCTGCGGCATATTCACCCTGCTGGCTCGCCTGCATGATGGCGAAGTCGCCCGGCCGCTCGGGCAGACCGGTCAGCGCGTTGATGTCGGCGGTTGCGATCAGGGTGCCGTCCGTTTCCAGGACAGAAAGCTCGGTGGGGCCGGATGCACGTACCGCTTCGAGCAGGGCGCGGCGCAGCCGTTCGCCGTCTTCCTGCAGCAGGGACAGCTCGCCGACCGTTTCCCGCAGCTGGTTGCGAACTTCGAGGGT
>JAPHSB010000332.1 GCA_026193295.1 Lysobacterales bacterium | reverse complement strand
GGCTACGGCTACGGCTACGGCTATGGCTTTGGCGGGCATCCCTACGGGTTCGCCTCGCATGGCGATTACCCACCCGGACTACTCCCGGCCCGGACGCCGGTCGTGCCTGCAGCGGTGCCCCCGGCTCCGCTTGCGCCTGCCCGCGTGGTCGCGCCGACGGTCGTGCGTGAAGGGCGCGAGAGGAACATGGACACCTGGAATCGGCACCGGGGGTTTACTCAACCCCGAAGTGCGAAATTCCAGCCGGCCGAGCCCTACCTGGCCCCGCGTCACAAGCCGTTTGCAACCTCGCCGTCAACCGCTCCGGCGATCCGTTCGTTTGATTCGGTCGGCCGCCCGTCTTTGCCTTCCTACTCCCCACCCCCGCCTACAGGTTCAAGCCCTGGTGGTCGGGGCCGGGCGGCAGGGCGTGCTGGTCAGGCACTCGACCGCTCTCCCCTGGAGCACCACCCCTGACAAGCTGCTGAACCCGCCGGTTCACCGGATCCGGCTCGGCCATCCGGGATGCGCCGGTCCGGCGCAGCAACGGCTGCCCATTTCTCATATTTTTCAGTACAATACGCGCTCCCTGGCCGCAGCTTGGCGAATCGCATGCTCTACCCGGACTCTTTTGACGTTATCGTGATCGGCGGCGGCCATGCCGGCACCGAGGCCGCGCTGGCCTCGGCCCGCAGCGGTGCGCGCACGCTGCTGGTTACGCACAGCATTGAGACCGTGGGCCAGATGAGCTGCAATCCGGCGATCGGGGGCATCGGCAAGGGGCACCTGGTCAAAGAGGTGGATGCGCTGGGCGGCGTCATGGCCCGCGCGGCCGACGCGGCCGGCATCCAGTTGCGTACGCTGAACTCCCGCAAGGGGCCGGCGGTCCGCGCGACGCGCGCTCAATGCGATCGCAGTCTCTACCGGGCTTTCATCCGCCGCGCGGTCGAGCGTCAGCAGAACCTGTCGCTGTTCCAGGCGGCCGTTGACGACCTGGTGGTCGAGCATGGCCGGGTTACCGGTTGCCGCACTGCGACCGGGGTCGAGTTTCGTTCAGCCGCGGTGGTTCTGACCACGGGGACCTTCCTCGGCGGCCGTATTCACATTGGCGAGGCGCAGTCCGAGGGCGGCCGGGCCGGTGACCCACCTTCCAACGTATTGGCGACCAGGCTGCGCGAGATGCCGTTCTCCGTGGCCCGGCTGAAGACCGGGACACCGCCGCGGATAGACGGCAAGAGCGTGGACTTCAGCGTGATGCAGGAACAACCGGGTGACGACCCGCGGCCGGTCTTTTCCTACGTCGGCAGTGCGGAAGACCACCCGCGGCAGATCAGCTGCTGGATCACGCACACCTCGGAAAAGACCCACGACATCATACGCGGAAGCCTGCACCGTTCGCCGATGTATGCCGGTGCGATCGATGGCGTGGGTCCCCGCTACTGCCCGTCCATCGAGGACAAGGTGGTGCGGTTCGCGGACCGCAACAGTCACCAGATTTTTGTCGAGCCCGAAGGGCTGTCCACCCGCGAGCTCTATCCCAACGGGATTTCGACCAGCCTGCCGTTCGAGGTGCAACTGGACGTGGTCCACTCGATTCGCGGCTTCGAAAAAGCGCATGTGACGCGACCGGGTTATGCGATCGAATATGATTTTTTCGATCCACGCGAGCTCCATGCTCACCTCGAAACGAAGCACGCGCCCGGGCTGTATTTCGCCGGCCAGATCAATGGGACGACGGGTTATGAGGAAGCCGCGGCCCAGGGGCTGGTGGCAGGTATCAACGCAGCCCGCGGCTCGCGCGGGGAAAGCCCCTGGACGCCGCGGCGAGAGGAGTCCTACATGGGCGTGATGATCGACGATCTGGTCACACAGGGGACATCGGAGCCCTACCGGATGTTTACCAGCCGGGCCGAGTACCGCCTGCAGTTGCGCGAGGACAATGCGGACCTGCGGCTGACGGCAAAAGGCCGCGAGCTCGGCCTGGTCGGCGAGCGTCGCTGGCGGGCATTTTGCGAAAAGCGGGACCGCGTGGCGCAGGAGCGAGAACGCCTGAGAGGCATCTGGGTCCGGCCCGGAACTGGGCTGGCCGCAGCGCTGGAGGCTGAGTGTGGGGTCGCGGTCAGCAAAGAGAGCCGTGCGCTGGATTTGCTGAAGCGTCCCGAGGTGGGCTACGCCGGGCTGGTTCGAATCGATGGAATCGGCCCCGGCGTGCCTGATCCGCGGGTCGCAGAGCAGATTGAAATCCAGGAACGCTACGCCGGCTACCTGGGCCGCCAGCAGGAAGACATCGACCGTCGGCGCCGCCACGAAGAAACGGTGATTGAGGAAGCCTTCGACTACCGGCGGGTTCGCGGCCTGTCCTCCGAGGTGCTCGAAAAACTGGAACGGGTCAGGCCGGATACCGTGGGCCAGGCTTCCCGCATCCCGGGCATGACCCCTGCGGCCATCTCGCTGTTGCTGGTACACTTGAAAAAGTCGCAGCAGCAAGTCGCCTGAAGAGAAACTTACTCATGAAATCGAATTATTACGAATTGACAACGATGAATTTACAGTTTTTTAACGCCGAATGCTTATGCTTGAATCGTAAGTTGACTGTGCCTAGCGCGTCGCCCCTCTAGACAGGCAGTCCCCACACTTCTATGCCTAAGCGATGCGCTTTCAAGCCCTGGATTCCAATCCGGGGCTTTTTTTATGTGCCGTTTGCGATCCATGCGCTGAAGGGCTTCTGCATGGGCAGCGCCGATATCATTCCCGGTGTCAGCGGCGGAACCATGGCGCTGATCCTGGGTATCTACGAGCGGCTGCTGAACGCCATTCGTTCGTTCGACCGCGCCTGGCTGGATGACTTGCTGAACCTGCGCTTTCGGCAGGCGTTCGCACGGAACGATCTGGCCTTCCTGTTTCCCCTGTTGCTGGGCATTGTTGGCGCGATCCTGTTTTTCACCCGGGTCATACCCCTACCCACCCTTATCGTGACCCACCCGGAACTCATATACGGCCTCTTTTTCGGGCTCATTGTCGCGTCGATCGTGATCCTGATGGGGGAGGTCGACCGCTATGGCGTCAGCGAGATTATCACCACCCTTGCCGGCGCGCTGGCCGGCTTCGCCGTCGTCACCCTCGTGCCGGTTGAAACCCCCACCGCTCTGTGGTTCATCTTCCTGTGCGGGTTCGTCGCGATCAGTGCGATGTTGCTGCCGGGCATCTCAGGGTCGTTCATCCTGCTGATTCTCGGCAAGTACGCTTATGTCATCGACGCGCTCGGGGCCTTCAACTTCCCGGTAATCTTCACATTCGGCGCGGGCGTGCTGGTCGGACTCGTAGTCTTCTCCCGCGGCATCGGCTGGCTCCTTGCCCACTATCACCAGACGACGCTGCTGCTGATCAAGGGCATCCTGATCGGCTCACTGTGGATTATCTGGCCGTTCCAGGAACGCACGTACGAAATCATTCATGGCAAGCAAAAGCTCATCGGCTCCAGCCCGGTGTGGCCCGAAGCTCTCGACATCAACGTTGCGCTGTCCATGGCCTTCCTGTTGGCGGGATTCCTGCTGGTCATGGTGATCCATCACTTCGCAGGCAAGGCGAACGCCGCCGATTGAATGGCTGGACGCACGGCAAACGGGCAACCTCAACAAGAAGCCCCGGAACGCCGGAGATTCTCGGCAGGCCGTCACAGCCCGGCCTGCGATGATCTCATTGCCGCCCTGCTGCGCTCGCGCGTCAGCCTGATTTCGCTTGGCGGGTGCAGTGATTGCGGTAAAATCACTGGTTTGCGCCGCTGTCCGATCGGCAGGCGCATGCCAACCCAGCAGGACCGAGCCTCATGAGCAGCGAGAACGCGAGCACCCCGACCCATTTCATCCGCAACATCGTTATCGATGACCTGGAATCAGGCAAACACGACCAGATCGTCACCCGGTTTCCGCCCGAGCCCAACGGTCACCTGCACATCGGTCATGCCAAGTCGATCTGCCTGAACTTCGGCATCACGGCCGAATTTGGCGGCCGCACCAACCTGCGTTTCGACGATACCAATCCGCTCAAGGAAAACGAAGACTTCATGTTGGCCATCATGGAGGACGTGCGCTGGCTCGGATTCCAGTGGGACGAGTTGCGTCATGCCTCGGATTACTTCCAGCAGCTGTACGAGTACGCCCTGCACCTGATCCATACCGGCAAAGCCTATGTGGAAGAGCTCAACGCCGATGACATTCGCGCCTACCGCGGGACCCTGACCGAGCCGGGGCGCGAAAGCCCCTGGCGCGATCGCCCGGTGGAGGAGAGCGTCGACCTGTTCGAGCGCATGAAAGCGGGTGAATTCGAAGATGGCCAGTACGTGCTGCGGGCCCGGATCGACATGGCTTCGCCGAACATGAACATGCGCGATCCCGTGGTCTACCGCATCCGCAATGCGTCACACCACCGCACCGGCGACGAATGGCACATCTACCCGATGTACGACTGGGCGCATGGCATCTCCGACGCGATCGAGGGCATCACGCACTCGCTGTGTACCCTGGAGTTCGAGGATCACCGGCCGCTGTATGACTGGTTCCTGGACAATATTCCCGCGCCCTGCCATCCACGCCAGATCGAGTTCGCCAGGGGCAACCTGGACTACACGGTCATGAGCAAGCGCCGGCTTCGGGAGCTGGTCGAGGAAGGCCACGTGAGCGGCTGGGACGACCCGCGCATGCCGACCCTGGCTGGCCTTCGCCGACGCGGCTTCACGCCCGAGGCCATCCGCGCATTCTGGAACGAAATGGGCATCTCCAAGGCCGAGAGCATTATCCCGATGACCGTGCTGGAAAACTCGGTGCGGAACGACCTGAATGTCCGCGCGCCGCGCACGATGGCGGTACTCGATCCATTGAAGGTCGTATTGGTCAATTTTCCGGAAGGCGAAACGGAATGGCTCGAAGCACCGCTGCATCCCCAGGACGAGAGCATGGGGACGCGGCAGGTACCATTGACGCGGGACATCTGGATCGAGCGGAGCGACTTCATGGAAGAGCCGCCGCGCAAGTTCTTTCGCCTCAAACCGGGCGGCGAAGTCCGTCTGCGCAACGCTTTCATCATTCGCTGCAACGACGTGGTCAAGAACGACGCGGGCGAGGTGGTGGAGTTGCATTGTGAATTCGACCCGGCCACGCGCTCCGGCATGCCGGGCGCCGAACGCAAGGTCAAGGGCACGATCCACTGGGTGTCGACAGATCACGGCAAACCGGTAGAGATCCGCCTGTGCGACCGCCTGTTCACCGTGCCCAATCCACTCGGTGACAAGCGCCGGGATTACCGGGAATTTCTTAACCCACATTCGCTCGACGTTATCGAGGGCGCTATCGTGGAAGCGGCGGTCGCCGAGGGGGAGCCCGGGGATTTCTACCAGTTCGAGCGCAACGGCTACTTTTGCCACGACAATGTCGATTCGAAGCCGGGCCACCCGGTCCTGAACCGCATCGTCACCCTGCGCGATTCCTGGGCCCGCATAGAGCAGGAATCCGCACAGAAACGATAGTCGCGCCGGGCGTGACTTACGCCACCCTCTGACCGGGCGGTGGATTTGCTACACTTCCAGTGAGCCGTCATCTGGGAGAGTCATCATGAGCATGGGTTGGATCATCCTGATTGTCATCGTTGCCGCCGTCTTGTTTGGCGTCACGATCTACAATCGCCTTGTTGCCGGGCGCAACCGATACAAGAATGCGTTTGCACAGATTGACGTGCAGTTGACCCGGCGTCATGACCTGATTCCAAACCTGGTCGAAACCGCCAAGGGCTATATCAAGCACGAGCGGGAAACGCTGGAAGCAGTCATCAATGCACGAAACGCGGCGGTCAGCGGCCTGCAGGCCGCGGCGGCCGACCCAACCAACCCCGAAGCCATCCGCAAGCTCTCCCAGGCCGAGCAAGGCCTGTCCGGCGCGTTGGGACGGCTGTTTGCGTTGTCCGAAGCCTATCCGGACCTGAAGGCCAATCAAAACATGATGCAACTCTCGGAAGAGCTGACCACGACCGAGAACAAAGTGGCATTTGCGCGGCAGGCCTATAACGATTCCGTGATGGACTACAACACGTTGCGTGAGTCCTTCCCGAGCAATTTCGTCGCGGGCTGGTTCGCCTTCAAGGCTGCGGAACTGCTCGAAATCGAGGATGTGGCGAAGCGCGAGGTGCCCAAGGTCAGTTTCTGAATGGACCTGGCTGCAGATTCTCCCCGGCCTGAACCGCCTGGCAGGATGGGCCGTTGAACTTTTTCGAGCACCAGGACCGCGCGCGTCGTCAATCCCGGCGCCTGACGCTGCTCTTCATCCTGGCAGTCCTGGTCATTGTCGCTGCCATCGATGGCTTGCTGCTACTGGCGGCTGGGCTGGGAACCCGCGAGCCGGGGACCGAGCCGCTGCCGTTTGCACAGTTGGTGCAGGCCAACCTGCCGCTGCTGACTGGCGGCGCCATCACGACGATTGCCGTTATTGGCCTCGCCAGCCTGTTCAAAATCACCAGCCTGCGCTCCGGTGGCGGCCAGGTTGCCCGGCAGCTCGGTGGCACATTGGTCGAGTCGGATTCGCGGGACGCAAAACGAAGGCGGTTGCGTAACGTCGTCGAGGAGATCGCGCTGGCGTCCGGCGTGCCGGTACCGGAAATCTACGTGCTGGAGCAGGAATCGGGGATCAACGCCTTCGCGGCCGGCTACACTCCGTCAGACGCTGCCGTGGCGGTAACGCGCGGGGCGCTCGAGAAGCTCAGTCGCAATGAATTGCAGGGTGTGATAGCGCATGAATTCAGCCACATTCTGAACGGTGATATGCGGATAAACATCCGCCTGATGGGCGTCTTGTTTGGCATTTTGCTGCTGGCGATAGTCGGGCGTCGCGTAATGATTCACGCACGCTTCGGACGGTCCGACAAGAATGGGGCCGCCGTTGTGCTGGTTGCCTTCGGGCTGATGGCGATCGGCTACATAGGGTTGTTCTTCGGACGCTGGATCAAGGCCAGCCTTTCTCGCCAACGCGAATACCTAGCGGACGCTTCGGCCGTTCAGTTCACACGTGACCCCCAGGGGATCGGTGGTGCTCTCAAGAAAATAGCGGTCTACAGCGAGGCGTCATACCTGAACGCCGATACCGAAGAAGTCAGCCACATGCTGTTCGGCAACGGCCGGCGCATGGCGCTGCTCTCCACGCATCCACCACTGAAGGAGCGGATCAGTCGCGTAGACCCCGGATTTCGCCCGGAAGAGCTGGAACGGCTGGCAGCGTCGATTCTGAGCGAGCAGGTACGGGAGCGCCAGGCGTCAGAACGGCAACGGGAGCAAGCGAAAAAGGCCGCGTCCGGGAGTGTTTTCGACGCGGGCGGGCTCGTTGAGCAGATCGGCAGCCCCGCCTGGGATCGGATGTTGGTGGCGGCCGCACTGGCCGCTTCGCTGCCGCGTGACGTTCGCCGTGCCGCGCACTCAACGGAATGGGCGCCCGAGGTGCTGTTCTACACCTTGCTCGACCCGGGCGAGGCGATCCGCGAGCAGCAGCTGCTGATCATCGCCCAGCGCATGGGCGCGGACAGTGAAGCCCAGGTGCGCGCCTTGTTGCAGGCGGCGGGGCTGCCCGCCGCGGAGCAGCGTTTACCGCTGCTGGAAATGGCATTTCCCGCCCTCAAGCGGCGCCCTCCGGATTTCATCACCCGCGTGCTGGACACGGTCAAGGCATTGACCGGGGCGGATGGGCGCGTCGATGTGTTCGAGTTCCTGCTCGCCCGTGTCATTTCGCAGCACCTCTGGGAGTCACACAACCCCGACCGGGTACGAACTGCCGGCAGCAACAGCCTGTCAGACTGCCGGAACGAAATATTGCAGGTCATGGCGGTGCTGGCGCGACATGGCCAGCAGGATGAAGCGCCCGCTGCAGCCGCTTTCCACGCCGGTTGCATCGCCCTGGATCTTGATCCCGAGACGACCTTGCCGGCCACGGATGACTGGATCACCCTGATGGACTCGGCACTCGCGGCGCTCGACCGCTTGAAGCCGTCTGAAAAAGCCCGGCTCGTGAATGCACTCGCCGTGGTGGTCGCTTACGACGGACGCATGGAGCCGGCCGAACTGGAGTTGCTGAGGGCCGCCTGTGCCCTGATTCACGTGCCGCTGCCGTTGTTCAATCAGGGGCAGAGCGAACTGTAGGACCGAATTCATTCGGGAAGAGGCGTTCACTGCGTGGCGAGGTATCGGGTACCGCAATGCAGGACACGCTCGAGCCGTCCCTGGGCGCTCGGTAATTTGCTCCCGGCAAATTACGGTCCTGCATTGCGGTACGCGATACCTCTTGGCCGGATCTTATGCTCCCGAATGAACTCGGTCCTACAGCTGCGCGGCGAATTTCTCGGCAATCATGATCGCGGGGGCGTTGGTGTTGCCGGAGACCAAAGCGGGCATGATCGAGGCATCAACCACGGAAAGTGCGTCGAGGCCGCGAACATTCAACTGCGGATCCACCACGGCCATCGGGTCCACCCCCATCTTGCAGGTGCCGACCGGGTGGTAGATCGTCTCTGCCCTGCGGCGGATGAAGCGGAGCAAGGCCTCGTCCGACTGTG
Organism: Lysobacterales bacterium; assembly: GCA_026193295.1. GTDB lineage: Bacteria > Pseudomonadota > Gammaproteobacteria > Xanthomonadales > SZUA-36 > CALKKN01. Next base: position 5,519 of record JAPHSB010000332.1, on the reverse strand, counting down.
CTTCCACACCCGGGTAGAGCTCGGCGCCGGCATAGGGCCTGAAGGCTTGCTGGGAAAAGATTTCGCGGGCCAGCCGAACGCATTCCAGCATCAACCGGCGGTCGTATTCATACTCCAGATAGTTCGGTTGCAGCAACGGTGCTGCCAGCGCGTCGGATGACTGCAAGGTCAACTCACCCCGGCTTTGCGGCCGCAGCGCGCAGGCATGTATGGTCATTCCGTGTCCGGGCAGGATGTTGCGGCCGTGGTCATCCAAAAAAGCCGGCACGAAGTGCATCTGGATATCGGGACGATCGTCGGTGGCGTGCCGGCTGACGACGAATCCGCCCGCCTCGGCAATATTGGAGCTCGCGGGGCCTTTTCGGCCGAACAGGTAACGCAGGCCTGAGGCGAATTCGCTGACCTTGTCGTAAGTAATCGGCTCGCGACAGTGGGCCAGTGTGCAGATATCGAGGTGGTCCTGCAGGTTTTTACCGACGCCCGGCAGGTCGTGATGCACATCGATGCCGTGCGTGCGCAGTTCCGCGGCCGGGCCAATACCGGAAAGCATCAGCAGTTGCGGTGAGTTTATGGCGCCCCCGGCCAGGATGACCTGCCCGCCGTGCACGGAATGGCTGCGGCGACCTCGGCGATATTCAATCCCGGTCGCACGACTTCCGTCCAGCAGAATGCGGGTAGCCTGGGCGTGCGTCTGCACGGTGAGATTGGCACGTTTCGCGGCAGGCCGCAGGTAGGCGAACGCGCTGCTACAGCGGCGGCCGTCTCGCTGGGTGACCTGGTAGTAGCCAAAACCACGCTGGCGCGGGCCATTGAAATCGTCTGTGAGGGTTTGGCCGGCCTGCTGCGCCGCTTCGATGAACACCGCGGATAGCGGGTTGGTGTGCCGCAGGTTCTGCACGCCCAGCGGCCCGCCGGTTCCGTGATATGCAGAAGCGCCGTTTTCCTGGTCCTCGGCCTTGACGAAGTAGGGCAGGACTTCGTCAAAGCTCCAGCCTGTGGCGCCCGCAGCAGCCCACTCATCGTAGTCCTTGCGGTGCCCCCGGCAGTAACACATGGCGTTGATCGAGCTCGAGCCTCCCAGGACCTTGCCCCTGGGCCAATACAAGCGGCGACCGTCCAGTTCTGCTTGCGGCTCGGTCTCGTAGGCCCAGTTGATGCTGTCGGAGTGAATCAGCTTGGCAAACCCCGCGGGCATGTGGATAAAGGGATGCCAATCGCGGCCGCCTGCTTCCAGCAGCAGCACGCGACTGTTGGGGTTTTCGCTCAGGCGCCCGGCCAGCGCGCAGCCGGCAGAACCCGCGCCGACAATGATGAAGTCAAATTCCATACGTAAGCGTATTGAGGCTAATCCGCATCATAGCCGATCGCCGCTGCCAGGCAAGGGCCCGGAGCCGGCGGCAACCAGAAATTTCCCGGCTGCCTGACTTCGGTCAAGACGCGCTATAATTCGCGGTTCCCGCCGGAAAGAATGTGAACGCGTACCGTGACGCTGACCAAAATCTGCCTCTCGAACCCGGTTGCCGTCATCGTGGCTTGCATCCTTGTCGCGATCTTTGGACTGCTCAGCCTGGCCCGCCTGCCGATCCAGATGACGCCCGAGATTTCGCGCCCGGAAATTACCATACGGACACCCTGGCGGGCCTCCGCGCCCAACGAGATCGAGTCGGAGATCATCGAGCCGCAGGAAGATGTCCTGCGCAGCATTCCGGGCTTGCTCAAAATGCAGTCATCGGCCAGTTACGGCAGTGGCTACATCAACTTGCAGTTCGCCATCGGCACGGACATGAACCGGGCCCTGATCGAGGTGATGAATCGCCTGAACCAGGTACCGCGCTACCCGGTGGACGCTGACGAACCGGTCATAAGCCTCGGTGGAGACAATTTCGACAAGGTTATCGCCTGGTGGGCGATCACGGCACAGGAAGGCAACACTCGGCCGGTCGAGAGCTACCAGGACTTCATCGACGAGGTCGTCGTAACGCGCCTGGAGCGGGTGCCGGGGGTTTCAACGGTTGGTTCATTTGGCGGCCGCCCGCATGAGGTGCGCATTACGTTCGATCCCTTCAAGGCCGCCAACATTGGACTTGATCTCACGGGAATCGCCGATGACCTGGGGGCCAATGCCGACGTATCCGCCGGCCTCAACGAGGTGGGGCGACGGGAATATACGTTACGCTTCAGCGGTAAGTATGACGTTGAAGCTTTGGGCGACCTGGTGCTCGAATGGCGGGACGCCAAGCCCATCCTGTTGAGAGACATTGCGCGCGTAGAGATGGCGATGGTCGACGCCACGAATGTCCTGCACCAGAACGGCGGGCCGTCCGTCGCCATGTTCGTGATACCCGAGTCGGGTGTGAATGTGTACGAAGTGATGGGCGGTCTGAAGGAGGCGGTTGCCGACCTGGCTGCGAACGAGCTGGAGCGCGCCGGACTGCAAATTTACCAGGATGCCGACGACACTGTTTACATTTCCAGTTCGATTGGCATGGTGCGCAACAACCTGTTTCTCGGCATTTCACTGGCCATCGCGGTGCTGTGGTGGTTCCTCCGCAAGTTCAGGGCCACCATGATCGTCGCGCTGGCCATCCCCCTGTGCCTGTTGATCGCTTTCATGGTCCTGTATTCCGCCGGCCGCACCCTTAACATCATATCGCTGGCCGGTTTGGCCTTCGCCACGGGCATGGTGCTCGATGCCGCCATTGTCGTGCTGGAAAATATCTTCCGCCAGCGCGAAGCCGGCCTCGCCGGCGACGAGGCATCGATGCGGGGCGTCACCCAGGTTTCGGGGGCGCTGTTGGCCTCTACGGCCACTACCGTGGCGATTTTCATGCCGGTGATCTTCCTGCAGAACGAGGCCGGGCAGTTGTTCAGTGATTTGGCGGTCACCATCTCGGCGGCTATTGCCGGCTCTTTACTGGTCGCCGTGACGGTGCTGCCGACGGCTGCGGCAAACTGGATCAAGGGTGAGGCCATCGACGACCACCACAAGAGCTGGTGGCGCTGGGTCACCAGCCACATCATGACCTGGACCGACACGCCCCGCCGACGCTGGACGTGGGTGGGTATGCTTACGCTGATTCCGGTGATCCTGGCGCTGTGGCTCACACCGTCGGCCGATTACCTGCCGGAAGGCAAGAAGAACTTCATCATGGGCTTCATGGTGACACCCCCGGGCCTCGGCACGCAGACTGCCGCGGACGAACTGGTCGACGTCATCGACCAGCGCTTGTTGCCTTACCTGAGCGGCGAGAAGCAGCCGCAGATCAAGAGCTATTTCCTGGGCAGCGCGAAGGCCTGGGGTACCTTCATTGGCGGTGAAGCGGTTAACGACGACGAAGTCGAGGACATGATCCGGGTCTTCAACCAGGAAATCATGACGGGCTTTCCCGATACATTCGGCTTTGCCGGGCGCGATCCCATTTTCGGTGGTTCGCGGGGCGGTCGCCAGATCGACATCGACCTGTCGGCAGATTCCTTCGAATCGCTGCTGGACGCTGGCCGCGCCGGTTTTTTTACGGTCATGCAGGCGCTGCCCGAGGCGACCGTGCGTCCGGTACCCGGGCTGGAGCAGGCGGAGCCGGAGCTGCGCCTGATCCCCGATGATCGCAAGATTTCCGAAGTGGGCTGGAATCGCTCCCGAGTGGCCACGATTGTTCGGGCCATGGGTGACGGCGCATTTCTCGGTGAGTATTTCGACGGTAGTCGGCGCTACAACGTGGTCATGCGGGCGGAAAACTGGTATTCGCCCGAGGAGTTGGCGGCGCTACCGGTGGCGACGGCGCGGGGCGGGGTGCAAACCATTGGTGAATTGACCCAGGTGACCCGCACGGCCGGACCCTCCAACATCCGTCGGATTGACCGCCGCCGAACCCTGACACTCCAGGTAACGCCACCAGCGACCATGGCGATGGAGGAAGCCCTGGACATCATAAAGCGGCAGGTGGCTCCGGCGATCCTGGCCAGCATGCCCGAGGGCGGTACAGTGAAGTATCGCGGCACCGCCGAGGCGCTGGATGAAGCCTTGACCAGCATGGCCGGCAGCTTCCTGCTCGCCGTTGTCATCCTTTACCTGTTGATTTCTGCCCTGTTTCGCTCGTTCAGGGATTCGTTGCTGGTGATGCTCACCATCCCGATGGCCACCGTGGGCGGCATCGTCGCTCTGCGGCTGGTCGACTTGGCGCTATTCGCTTCGGGTGGTCAGCAGATGGACTTGCTGACGATGATCGGATTCGTGATCCTGCTGGGCCTTGTCGTCAACAATGCCATCCTGCTGGTGTACCGTGCGCGGGATGCCGAGCGCGAGGGCATGAGCCGGCGCGATGCCGTGGAAAGCGCGGTGCGCCTGCGTCTACGACCGATCCTGATGAGCACCACGACCAGTGTGTTCGGCATGCTGCCGCTGATGCTGATGCCGGGCGCCGGAACCGAGCTTTACCGCGGTATGGCGACGGTAATCGTCGGTGGTATGCTGGTCAGCACGTTGTTCACCCTGATCCTGCTGCCCAGCCTGCTTCGCATGCACGAAGAGCTTAACCCGGCGGCCAACCTGGTGCCGGAGGCGGTTTGAGCCATGCACATGTGTGAATCCCCAACATCGATGGCTGGAGTCCGCAAGCGGCTCGCCGTCGTCCTGGCCTTTATGCTGCTGGCTTTGTGCAGCCCGCTCAGCGCCCAAATGGGCGGCCCGGCGCTGGTCAAGGTGGCGGTAGCCAGCCTCAAGGACATGTCGCCGGTCACCCTGGTGCCGGGTACCGTGATCAGTCGCAACGACGCCCGGCTGTCTGCGGAAGTGGCAGGCCGGTTGACGAGGGTGGCGGATGTCGGCACGCTCATGGTCCGGGGCGAAGTTGTCGCCGAGATCGAAGCGACCAGGCTGCGCCTGCAGGCCACCGAGCTGGAAGCACAGGTTAGCCGTGCGGAGGCGCGGCTCAGGTTCCTCGAAAGCGAGGAGAAGCGATTCGAGCGCTTGGCCCAGTCGAACCTCGCTGCGGAAACGCAATTGGAGCAGACCCAATCGGAACGTGATATGGCCCGCGGCGATCTCGAAGTGGCACGGGCTCGACTCGAGCAGGTCGCCGACCTTTTGGCGAGGACGTCGATTCGCGCCCCGTTCGACGGCGTCGTGGTGGAACGACTGATGACGCCAGGCGAGCGCGCGGAGGAGGGGAGCAACGTCGTGCGCCTGATCGACCAGCAGCACCTGGAAGTCGTCGCCCGCGCTCCGCTCGAATACTTCCCGTTCGTTCAGCGCGGGCAATTGCTGGACATCAGCGCCAACGGCGCGGCTGCGCTGGCCCAGGTACGCACCCTGGTTGCGGTGGGTGATGAGAGCACCCACCTGTTCGAGTTGCGGCTGGATCTCGACGGCCGACCGTTCCAGGTCGGGCAAACCCTCCGCGTGTCCATCCCGACCTCTGACAGTCGTGAAGTCCTCACGGTGCCGCGGGATGCGCTGGTGTTGCGTCCCGAAGGCCAGAGCGTCTTTATCGTGGATGCCAACGACCAAGCCCAGCAAATAG
>JAPHSB010000030.1 GCA_026193295.1 Lysobacterales bacterium | reverse complement strand
GACCACCAGTCGCAGATTGGATTCGATCATGCGTTGGCGGCTGGAAAGGCAACCCTTGCTGGCAGCCCTGGCAAGCGCGACTTCCTCTTCAGCCGTGAGGAGGCGGGCACGGCCGATTTCACCGAGGTAGATGCTCGTGACATCACCGCCATGAACTTTATGTCTGCTCAATTTGCCGCGCTTGGGCTCGACAGGACCTGCGGTCAGCCGCGGCTCGCTTGAATTGGATACGTCCGTGTGTCCATGTTGGACATCTTGCATCCCCCCTCCTCGAGCGCATTGGGCGCGGAACAATCAGGCTACCCTGCGTGGACTCACCCCGACCGTTCCTGGATTGTCAAATGAGACAGGGTAGAGGGAAAAATTAGCACATTTTTCGTGAAAAGTCTTTTTTCCCTGACTTGAATCATGGAAGCAGGCCGGAATTTGTGAGCGCGGCCTGTCCAGCGAGGCCGGGTTACCGGCCCGGCAGGAACTTCAGCGGATCCTGCGGTGTGCCATTCACGCGAATCTCGAAATGCAGCATGGGCTGGTTCCGATCGTCACGGCCCATTTCGGCCAGGCGCTCACCCGCAGCCACCTTCTGCCCCTCGCTGACCAGGCGCTTGCGGTTGTGAGCGTATGCACTCAGCATCCGGTCGCTGTGCTTGACGATGATGAGTTCGCCGTAGCCGATCAGCCCGCTACCGCTGTAAACGACCTCCCCCGCGGCGGCGCAGATGACCGGTTGACCCTCCTTGCCGCCGATTTCAATACCGTTTCGGGACGGATCATTGGGCTTGAAGGTACTCAGCAAGCGGCCCTCGGCCGGCCACAACCAGGTACCTGGATCCTTCATCGGGGCGGTCACTGGCGACGGCGCGGGCGCGGCCGGGGGCGGCTTGGCAGGCGTCGCCGAGGCGGTGCTTGCCGTGGCGGGCAATGTACGCGACTGCGCCCTTGGGACGCTTGTGCCCTGTTCGGTGCTGACGGCGGCCGCCGGTGGCTTGGCCGGGCGAGTGACGACGTTGCCGCCAGCCCGGGCCGGCGCCGGTGACAGGCGCAGTTGCTGATCCGGATAGATGGTATAGGGTGCGCCGATGTCATTCCATTTCGCCAGGTCCCGCCAATCGAGACCCATGCGGAAAGCGATGGTGTAGAGGGAATCGCCACGGCGCACAAGGTAGTGGCCATCGGCCGTCAACTGGTAGGAACTTGCCTGGCCCGATCGGTTTTCCACCGGTGACCAGGAGGGGCCGCAGCCGGGCAAACCCCAGGCAAACAGGCAAAGCAGAAAAACGACGCGGAGGCCCCGCTTCCAGCTGTTGGGCACGGAACATCCGGTCATGCCAACGCGACACTCCACGGCATGGCTCAGGTCAGGCCGCTCAGCATCGGAACGAATATCACGCCACCGAGGTCCCGCTCGTCGACGCCCTCCTCGGTCCGGCGGATGGCCAGCAAGCGCTGCATGCCGCCGCGTTCAACAGGCGCCACCAGCACTCCCCCGACCCGCAGTTGCTCAATCAACTCGGTGGGCACATGGGTGGCCGCCGCGGTGACGATGATAGCGTCGAACGGCGCCTGGCTCGGCCACCCGAGGTGCCCATCCGCATAGCGCGTGTAAATATTGTGCAAGCCGAGCTTGTGAAAGCGTCGGCGCGCCAGCTTGAGCAGTTCCTCGATCCGCTCGACAGTGAAGACTTTTGGCACCAGGCAGGCCAGAATGGCAGCCTGGTAACCGGAACCGGTGCCTACCTCGAGTACCTTCTCGGGCTTGCCGCCATCCAGGACGGCCTCAGTCATTTTCGCCACCACCCAAGGTTGGGAGATGGTTTGTCCCAGGCCGATCGGCAACGCAGTATCTTCGTAGGCGCGCGACGACAGCGCCTCGTCGACGAACTCGTGGCGCGGCGTGGTGGCGATCGCCTTGAGCACCCTTTCGTCCTCGATCCCGTGTTCGCGCAGGCGCCATACCAGGCGATCGCGGGTACCCTGTGAAGTCATCCCAATTCCTTGCGGCATCGTCTTCAGTTTCCTGCGGTGGATCATGTCAGGCTTCCCGACAGGACGGCGTCCCCCGTCGAAATTTCCGAGACCCAGCCCGCCACCTGCTCCAGCGCCTGGTAGCGCGTCAGGTCGACGTGGATCGGCGTTATCGAAATATAACCCCTGCGAACCGCATCGAAATCCGTTCCGGGGCCTGCATCCTGGCCGGGGCCGGCCGGTCCGATCCAATACATCGGGGTGCCGCGGGGATCGATCATACGGATGACGGGTTCGGCCCGGTGCCGATGCCCCAGCCGCGTCACCTCGAATCCCTCGATCCGGCTCCATGGCAGATCAGGCACGTTGATATTCAGAATCGTGTCGGCCGGCAAAGGGTCCATTCGCAAGCGCTCCACCAGCAAGCCGACGGCAGTCGCAGCGGTCGCATAGTGCTCCGGACGTTCGTTGAAAACCAAAGACACGGCAATTGCCGGCAAGCCCAGGAATCGACCTTCCATGGCCGCCGCGACGGTTCCGGAATAAATCACATCGTCACCCAGGTTTGCCCCGGAATTGATCCCGGAAACAACGATGTCGGGGTCCTTCTCGAGCAACCCAGTCAGCGCGATGTGGACACAATCGGAGGGAGTTCCGGTCACGCGATAGCAGCCTTCCGCGATTTCGCGGACCCGGACTGGCGAGTCCAACGTCAGAGAATTACTGGCCCCGCTGCGGTTCTGGTCCGGCGCCACGATCGTGACACGGCCAATGGACCGCAGGCGATCGGCAAGCACTTGAATACCCCGCGCGTCGATCCCATCGTCATTGCTGATCAGAAAATGCATGCCTTTTCCTGCAAATGCGGCCGACCCGGTGTGCCGCAACTCACCCCTTCCTTCGCTGAACATCGTGGAAGGCTGTTATTGTAAGGCCTCGGCCAGCGGACTGAAATGAAATCAGACAAGAAACAATCCGAAACAGAGCTGTTTCGCCAGGCGATGGCGGACGTCAAGCCGCTGCGCCCCGCCAACCGGATAGAACCAGACCCCAGGAGGCCGGCGGCCGCCGCGCGCCAGCAAGACCTGGATGACCGTCAGGTGCTGCGTGAATTGCTGTCGCTCGACCGCCTGGAAGAACACGAAACGGGCGAGGAACTATTGTTCCTCAAGCCCGGTTACCAGCAACGCATCCTGCGGCGCCTGCGGCGCGGACATTACAGCGTCGCCGACACCATCGATCTGCACCATATGGACGTCAAGACCGCGCGGCAGGTCCTGTTGGATTTCATCGATCATTCGTTGGGCCGGCGGCAAAGTTGTGTCCGTGTGATCCATGGCAAAGGTCTGCGCTCCCGTGACCTGCCGCAGCTGAAATTGATGTGCGGGCGCATTCTTCGCAAGCATCCGCGGGTGATCGCTTTTGCCTCCTGCCGTCCCGTCGACGGCGGCACCGGCGCCACCGACGTGCTTCTGTCTGCCCGCCCGGGAAGCGCCGCGTGACCGGCCTTCTGATCCTGGTGTTCACCGCCCTGGCCGGCATTGCGTGGTGGCGGCTTTCCCAGGGCAAGGAAATGGCGCGGCATGCCGCCTCGGCGGTTTGCCGGCAGCACGGGCTCGTGTTGATGGACGACACCGTTATGCTGCGCGATGTCCAACTGCGCCAGGAAGATCCGGTGCGCGCCTGGGGTTTCAAGTACCAATTCGAATTTGCCCGTAACGGCGTCCTGCACCAGGGCGGAACCGTGCTGCTCACGCCGGGCCATGGCGCCACGGTGGTGATCGCCACCGACAACGGGCAATTGATCGAGCGGGTGTAGGGCCGAATGAATTCGGCCCTACTTGACAACCTTCAGGTGCGGACGCCGGGTGGGTTTGGGCCCGCTATCGGGGTCACTGCCATCCGGAGGCGAAGACTCGTCCTCCTGCGCAAACATCATGCCCTGGCCGTTTTCCTTGGAGTAGATGGCGAGCACCGCCTCGACCGGCACCATAACCTGATGCTGGCGACCCGAAAACCGGGCATTGAACGTAAGCCAATCGTTGCCCAGTTCCAGTTCACGAACTGCGGCCCGGTCGATGTTCAGTATGACCTTACCTTTCTGGATCGCGTGCTCAGGGACTTCGACGCCGGCCACCCCCGCATCCACCAGGATGTGCGGGGTCATGTTGTTGTCACCGATCCACTGATAGAGCGCTCGCAGCAGGTAGGGCCTGTTGGATGTCATCTCCACGATTCGGGACAGGTCTTCTCAGGAGGCCAGCACCAGATCCCGTTCGGCCTGAGTCAGGCTGGCCTTGAAGGATATGCGCGAGAATATCCGGTGCGCATAAGCCTCCACCGAGGCGCCGGGTTTACCCAGCTTCACGCCATAATGCGTCAGGCGCCACATCAGCGGGCCCAGGGTGCAGTCCACCAGGCTCAGTTCGTCACTCAGCACGTAATCGGACATGGCAAAAAGCTCGTTGGCGGCAATGATGCCCTCTTTGAGCTGTTTGGCCGCCTGGTCCGCCTTCTTACCTGAAGACGTCTCGATGATCCGGGCCAGTGAATACCAGTCCTTCAGAATACGGTGATGGACCAGCCTGAGTTGCGCCCTCGATACCGGATCGACCGGCATCAGCGGCGGATGGGGATAACGCTCGTCGAGGTAGTCGTTGATGACGCCGGCGTCGTACAGCACCAGGTCGCGATCCACCAGCGTCGGCGCCTCGTTGTAGGGATTCAATTCCGCGAGATCCGCAGCGGCAGATTCGTCCTCCGACACGTTGACGATCTCTACATTGATGCCTTTCTCGGCCAGCACAAATCGGACCCGATGACAGTCCAGGGACGTCTCGGAAGAATACAGAGCCATGGTTGAACGGCCGCGAACTGATACTGCCACTTCTATCTCCTCGTCGAAGGCTGCCTGCCCGAAGGGCACGGGAAGCCGTTACCGGGCGCTTGGGGCCTGTTAGCCCAGACCCACGTGGCGCTCACAGGCCCTAGTGCACGTCCCGCCAGTACTCTGCCTTGAGGGCGTATGCCAGCAGTGCGAACAGCGCCAGGAACAACATGACCCAAATCCCGACATTCTTCCTTTTGACCTCGGCCGGTTCGCCCAGGTACTCCAGAAAGGTGACCAGGTCACGGACCGTCTCTTCGTATTCAGCAGGGGTTTGCAGACCAGGTTGCGCCAACTCCAGGCGATCGATGACTTGTTGACCGTCATGCGTCGCGTAAATGGGCTGCTGGATACCCTGCAGTTGCCACAATACATGCGGCATGGATGCGTTCGGGAAGGCGAGATTGTTCCAACCGCCGTTCTCGTCCCGGTAAAAAGTCAGGAAATACGTGTAAAGCCAGTCAGCGCCGCGCGAACGGGCAACAAGGGACAGGTTCGGCGGTTCCTTGCCCAGCCAACTGACCGCATCCGCGGGGCGCATCGCGACCTCCATCGTGTCGCCGATTTTCGCGTCTGCAAACACCAGGTTTTCCATGACCAGGTCTTCGCCCAGGCCAAGGTCCTCCGCAAGCCGGTTGTAACGCATGTAACTGGCGGCATGGCAGGACAGGCAATAATTGACGAACAGCCTGGCCCCGCGCTGGCTGGCTGCCGTATCCCGCACATTGACATTGGCGTGCATCAGCGCCCCCTCACTGGAAGCAAAGCTGTTGGTCGAGATCGCCAACACCGCCAGCAGCCCGCAGAGGGCGAGGAGAATATTCTTGTTCATCAGTGGGTCACCCTCTCCGGCAGCGGCTTGGTGCTGGCCCGCGGGCTCAGGAAAAACAGCAGGATGAAAAATGAGAAGTAGACGAAGGTCCAAACGCGCATTTCGATGGTCTGCTCCGGGGTACCCTCGGACATGCCCAGCATACCCAGGCGAACGAAAGCGATGGCGAACAGCCCCAGCATGACCTTGTACCACGCTCCCTTGTAACGTATCGACTTGACCGGTGAGCGGTCCAGCCAGGGAAGGAAGAACAGAATACCGACCGCGGCGAACATCAGGATCACACCCATCAGCTTGTCGGGAACCGCCTTGAGAATGGCGTAATAGGGTGTGAAGTACCACACCGGCTTGATGTGCGTCGGCGTCACCAGCGGGTCGGCCGGCACGAAATTGTCATGTTCGAGGAACAGCCCACCGGCCTCAGGCCAGAAAAAGATGACGAAGGCGAACACCAGCAGGAACATCGATATGCCGAACAAGTCCTTGATCGTGTAATACGGGTGGAACGGAATGCCGTCCAATGGAATGCCGTTTTCGTCCTTGTTGGCCTTGATTTCGATACCGTCCGGATTGTTGGAACCGTTTTCGCGCAGTGCGACCAGGTGCATCAGCACCAGGCCCAGGATCGCCAGCGGCAAGGCGATGACATGCAGGGCAAAGAAGCGGTTCAGCGTCGCGTCCGAAATGAAATAGTCACCGCGGATCCACTCGGTCAGCGGCTCTCCGATGGTCGGTATGGCGCCGAACAGGTTGATGATGACCTGAGCCCCCCAGTAGGACATCTGGCCCCACGGCAATACATAGCCCATGAAGGCCTCGGCCATCAACGCCAGGTAGATCATCATGCCAAAGATCCACACCAGTTCACGCGGCGCCCGGTGCGAGCCGTAAAGAAAGCTGCGGAACATGTGCAGGTAGATAACGATGAAGAAGAATGACGCGCCGGTGGAATGCATGTAGCGGATCAGCCAACCCCACTCGACATCGCGCATGATGTACTCGACCGAAGCGAACGCCTCGACGGCGGATGGCTTGTAGTGCATGGTCAGGAAAATGCCGGACAGGATCTGCATCACCAGGATCACCAGCGACAGCACGCCCATGTAGTACCAGAAATTGAAGTTCTTCGGGGCGAAGTAGCCCGTCATCGTGGCGTTCCAGAACGCGGTCACGGGCAGGCGCTGATCGATCCAGTTCATCAGGGCGTTACCGCTCTTGGCAAGGTTGCTGGCGGGCTTGGCCATCACACGGCTCCTTCCGGATTGACGCCGATCACCAGAGTCTGGTTATCGAGGAAACTGTAGGGGGGGATCCTGAGGTTGGCCGGCGCTGGGACGCCCTTGTAAACCCGGCCGGCCATGTCGAACTTGGACTTGTGGCACGGGCAGAAGAAGCCGCCTTTCCAGTCTTCCTGAAACGGCTGCGGCCCAACCTGCGGGATCAGCTGAGGCACGCATCCGAGATGGGTGCAGTGCATGTTCACCACCAGGTACTCACTGTTGAGCGAACGCGCTTCGTTCTGCGCGAACGGCGGCTGCTCGGATTCCAGCGACTGCGGATCCCGAAGCTCGGCATCGACCTCAGGCAGCAGATCGAGGGTTTCCCTGGAACGGCGCAACACACCGATGGTTTGTCCACGCCACTGGACCTTCATGATCTGCCCCGGCTTCAAACCATGCAGCGAGACCTGCACCGGTGCACCGACGGCCTGGGCCTTGGCGCTGGGGTTCCAGGACTTGATGAAGGGAACGGCGGCGAAACCCGCACCTACCGCGCCCACGGCCGAAGTGGTGGCGACGAGAAACCGGCGCCTCTTCTTGTTCACGCCATCAGTTGGCATCTGTTTCTCCAGCTGGATGAGATCCCTGCAGGGTCTGTCTGTTTCGAATGATCAGGTCCG
>JAPHSB010000444.1 GCA_026193295.1 Lysobacterales bacterium | reverse complement strand
CGCGGACACCTGGAAGTCTTCGCTGAAGATCCGACCCAGCGCGAACCGCTGGTAGCGGTCCAGGAGGAACTGGAGCGGCTGAACCTGACCTTTCTGACGATGCAGCAGCACGGCGCCTGCATCCTGACCGATGAAATGATCGCCGTCGGCGGGCATATGCTCCACAACGGCAATGCTAACTGCAGCGAGTCACTGAACGCGCTCACCGACGCGGTGGTCGTGTTGCCGTCGTATCTGGATCGCCTGCAAGCCGGGCATGAGGACCTGCCGATCCTGCTGTTGCCGACGCTGAACGAACTTCGCGCAACCTATGATGAAACGCTCCTGTCCGAAGGCACGCTGTTCGCCCCGGAACTGGATGTCGTCGTCCCGGAGCTGAGCGGCAGCGAAGCCGACGCCATTGCGACCAGCGATTTCGCGGCGTTCGCGCGCCGGGTACGCAGCCTCTACCAGGGGGCGTTGCTCGGTTGGTTGAAGGAGCAATCCAAGGACGCCCTGCTCGGCCCGATGCAGCGAGTATGCCGCGACCTCTACACGCGCCTGGGTCGTATTGAGCTGCGGCGTCTCTGGTGGATTGCGGATCGCGCCATGCAGGGCCTGCGCGACGGCTCGATTGATAACGATTTGCCCCTGCGGCGCATCTTTGCGCGGCTTGACCTGACTCTGAAGGCAATGGTCGATGGCGGTGAGTATGGGCCGCCAAGCGAAACCATCACGGCACTTTCGCGGGCACTGTTGTTTTATGCCGCGCAGGCGCGCCCTGGCAGCAAGGCGACCGATGCGCTCCGCGAGCGCTTCCGGCTGGAAGAGCTGATCCCGGATCGGGACGCGCTACTGCGGGCCCGCGGTGCGGTCACCGGACGCGACGCCGGCCTGTTCCGCTCGATCGGCGAAGCGGTTCGCGAAGAACTCAGCCTGGTCAAGGACACCCTCGACATGGAGTTGCGGACCGGCAAGGTAGATGCCGAGCAGCGGGCAGCCAGCCGCACTTCGCTGCAGCAGTTGGCCGACACCTTGAATATGCTCAACCTGCCGGTGCCCGCCAAGGCCGTGGAAGACTTGCTGCCGTCGCTCGAGGACGCGGAAGGGGCCGGCAACCTGGACCTGGATTCGCCATTGCTCGCGCTGGCCCAGAAGCTGATTCGGGTCGAGTCGATACTCAGTACCCACATCGAGCTGCTCGGCGAGCCGGTCGAGACCGTCGCCGACAAGGGATTCATCGGCTTGCCGCCCCATGAGCAGAGGCAGAACCTGGGCGCGTTGTTGGACGAGTGCGTCAGTAGTCTCCAAGACGTCCAGGAAGCCGTCAGGAAACGGCTGGGGGACGAAGCCGAGGCCGACTACTTGACCCCCCTGCAGCACATTTCGGGTGCGCTCGGCATCGCCTTGCAAGGCGACGTCGCCGCACTCACAGAAAAACTCGGCCGCGCGCTGAACGCAGCCCTGTCCAAGGTAGCGGATACCGCAGAGCAGGTGCCGAACCTGGAGCAGCTGACCGACGCCGTGGCCGCCCTGGAGCTGTACCTCACGGGCTGTCGCGACGAGCAGGCCAGCAGCCTGCAGTTCCTGCAGATAATGCACGACCGGCTCGAAGGTCTGCCCGAAGCCAGCGCCAGTGGCGACATCATGCCCGCGACGACGATTTCACTGCCGAAGACGATCGTCACGGAGCCGGCGCCACAGGCGCCAGCCCCCGCGTCGACACCGGCGACTGAGCCGGAACGGAAGCCGTCCGCGGCTGGTGCGGCCGACATTGACCCGGCCATGTTGAGTATATTCCTGGAAGAGTTCGATTCTGTTCGGGAGCAGCTCGACCGTCGCTTGGAACAGTGGTTGCAGGACAGCACGGATACCAAGGCGCCGGCTGAACTGCGTCGAGGTTTTCACACGCTCAAGGGCAGCGGCCGCATGGTCGGTGCGCTGGAAGTGGGTGACTTCGCCTGGGCGTTCGAGGATCTGCTCAACAAGTTCATCGATGGCAAAGTCCCGTCCGGCGAACCC
Source organism: Lysobacterales bacterium (assembly GCA_026193295.1). Taxonomy (GTDB): domain Bacteria; phylum Pseudomonadota; class Gammaproteobacteria; order Xanthomonadales; family SZUA-36; genus CALKKN01. The sequence continues at coordinate 7,590 of JAPHSB010000444.1, read as the reverse complement.
TTGATCGAAGCTACTCGCCAGGCAGTCGGGGCTTTGACCGGGCTCCGCGCACGCATGCTCGGCGAACCTACCGGCCTGGACGCCGCGGCTATCTCCGCGCTGACGGCATTTGCGCGACAGCTGGCAGGTGGCGGACAACCCGATCCGGCCAGCCTGCAGAATCTCACGTCCGGGTTTGTGCCGGAGCCGGCGGCTGATGCAGCGCCCGATAAGTCAGCGCCCGATGACCAACCGGCGGCAGCGCCCGCCGAACTGGAAGACCTGCTGCGCAGTGGCGTGATGGACCCCACGCTCAAGCAACTGATGATCGGGGAGATAGGTGGCTACCTGGCGGAACTCGAGCACTTCGTCGAAGCGCTGGTCGCCGGCTCGAACCAGGTGGTCAATGCCAACCTCGTGCGAGCCATCCACACCCTGGCCGGTACGCTGGCGATGGCCCCGCTGGGCCAGGAAACAGAAGTGGCGCGTGCGCTCGAGCACTATCTGGACAATCGCCTGAAAAGCGACCGGCCCGTTACCCAGAAAGCCACATTCTGCATGCAGTGCTGCCTGCACCGTTTCCACCAGCGGCTGTCCGCGCTGGAAGATAACAACACCATGACCTATCCGCTCGACGACGATCAGTTGTTGAGCGACCTGGCACGGCTTGCCGATACGGAGGACACGGCAGACGTGGCCGTGGCTGAGGATACCCCGGCGCCGGAGGCATTGAGCGAGGCCGAACCGGAAATCGCGGCTCAGGAAGAAGCCGCCGCACAGCCGGCAACGCCCTCTGTGGAAGACGCCCCCGCAGCGGCGGATGCGGAAGCCTCCGACGAGGGGGCGCTGCAGATCGAGGACAGCGGCATTCTTTCGATATTCCTCGAAGAGGCCGTCGAGGTTCTCGAGCGCTGCGACACGCTGCTGAACACCTGGCGGGACAAGCTCTCCGACCGCAAGCTCGTGCAGAACCTGCAGCGCGAAATCCACACGTTCAAGGGCGGCGCGCGAATGGCCGGACTGGAGGGTCTTGGCGAGCTCAGCCACGCAATGGAGACCCTGCTGGAGCACATCGCGGCCAACCGCATCGAAGCCACGGTCGCCGCAGTGCAGGCACTGGAAGAAGGCTGCGACAATCTCAACCGGTTTGTCGAGCAACTGCAATCCGGCCGGATGCCGGATGTGTCCGGCGCTCGCGCGCGCTTCGACAAGAAGGCCAAGACTTTGCGCCTGCCCCAGCCCGAATCCGGGCAGGACACCGCAGCGAGGCCCGAGCCGCTTGCGCCGATTGCCACACCGCCGGCCGAGGACGGCGCGGCCGGGGACGACGCAGCGGCCGGGCAAGCCGCCCAGGCCAGACTACCTGGCGACCTCGTCCAGGACGACGAGCGGAGCAGGCCAGAGACTCCTGCGGCACATCGCGGCGCCGAGGCGGCCAAGCCACAGAAACAGCAGCCGCAGAGCGCGCCCGGGACCAGGCCTCCGGAGCCCAGGCCATCCGGGCTGCGGGCCCGAACCACGCGTGAGTTCCGCGAAATCGAAGACCGGCCGGCCGTGGCCACGGACGACGCATCGCCCGGCGCCCAGATCCGCGTCGGCGCCGAACTCATGGACAAGCTGGTCAATTATTCCGGCGAAATCAGCATCTACCGTTCGCGACTCGAGCAACAGATGGGCGCTGTGCGCTTCAACCTGAAGGAAGTCGATGCCACGGTTCATCGTCTGAAAGAGCAGCTGCGCAAGATGGACATGGAAAGCGAAGCGCAGATGACGTCGCGTTACCAAAGCGCATCCAGCAAGGGGGCGACCGAATTCGACCCGCTGGAACTGGACCGCTTCTCCAACATGCAGCAGTTGTCGCGGGCGCTGGCCGAATCGGTCTCCGACCTGCTCAACCTGCACGAGATGCTGGACGATTCGGTGCGCCAGGCCGAAAGCCTGCTGACCCAGCAGTCACGCGTCAGCTCGGAGCTGCAGGAAGGGCTGATGCAGACGCGCATGACGCCATTTGGCAGCGCGGCCCCGCGTTTACGCCGCGTAGTCCGTGCCGCGGCGGCAGAAACCGGCAAAAAAGCCCGCTTGCAGCTGCGCATGGCCGGATCCAGCGACCAACTGGACCGGAACGTGCTCGAACGCATCACGGCTCCGCTCGAACACATGCTGCGCAATGCCATTGCACACGGGATCGAATCGCCCAAGATCCGGCGCAAGTTCAAGAAGCCCGAAGAAGGCGAGATCACCGTGACCGTCGAGGCCGAAGCCACGGAGTTCGTGATCCGCGTACAGGACGACGGCGCCGGCATCGACCTCGATGCCGTTCGCAAGCGGGCGATCGAGAGGGGTCTTATCGGGGCCAGCGAAGAGGTTGAGCCACATCGGCTGGTCCAGTTCGTCCGTGAAAGCGGATTCTCGACCGCCGCCACCGTAACCGGCCTGGCCGGCCGCGGCGTCGGCATGGACGTGGTAAACAGCGAAATCAAGCAAATCGGCGGCTCGATGGAAATCGAGACCGAGCCGGGCCAGGGAACGCTCTTCACCATTCGCATCCCGTTCAGCCTGGCGGTCATGCAGGCCATTGGCGTCAGCATAGGTGATCGCCTGTTCCAGATACCGCTCAACAGCGTTTCCGGCGTGGCGCGCGTCTCGCCGTCCGAGTACTCGGCCCTGCTGAAGAGCGAATCGCCGGTCTTCGAGTTCGCCGGCGAAGTGTTCCCGCTGCTCGAGATCGAGCCATTGCTGGACGCGCCCTCGCCGCCCCTCGACAGCGACAACGTCTCGCTGCTGATGATCCGCACGGGCGAACAAACCGCGGCGTTCCGGGTGGCCGGTCTGCAGGGTCACCAGGAGATCGTGATCAAGCCCGTTGGACCGCAGATCAGCAGCATTCCCGGCATTCTCGGCGGCACCATCGCCGCGGATGGCCAGGTCATGATCATCCTGGACATGGGGCCATTGATCCGGCGCGGACTGGAGCGGGCAGCCCAGCCTCCGGAACCTGTCGTGGAGATTCCCGAAGAAATCCGCCAGCCGCTGGTCATGGTAGTCGACGACTCGATCACGATGCGCAAGGTCACGTCACGCGTGCTGGAAAATCACGCGCTGGAGGTCATGACGGCCCAGGATGGCATCGACGCCATCGAGAAGCTGCACGACCGCATACCCGACCTGATGCTGTTGGATATCGAGATGCCACGCATGGACGGGTACCAGTTACTGGAGCACGTACGCTCCGACGCGCGCCTGCGGCATATCCCGGTGGTCATGATTACCTCCCGCGCCGGCCAGAAGCACCGTAGAAAGGCCCGCAGCGCTGGCGCCAACGCCTACCTGACCAAGCCCTACCAGGAAGCCGAACTGGTCGAACAGGTCAGCGAAATGCTGGATATCGAACTTGTGCCCGGGAGATCGGAGTGACATGAACAGGCAGGTATCCGGAAGGAAGAAGACGGCCCGCCGCGTGCTGCGCACCTCGGGAGCCAGCCCTCAGCTGCACTGCATGGCGATCCCGACCGACAACGAAACCTTGCTGTTGCCGACCTCGGTCATGGAGGAAGTCATCGACTTCCAACAGCCGATGGTGATCGAATTCGCTCCACCCTGGCTGCTGGGCCGCATCGAGTGGGAAAACCGGCAGGTGCCCGTTTTCAGTTTTACGGCGCTGATCAACGGCACGGATGTCGACGCAGACCCGGCACGTTCGAAAATCATGATCCTGAAATCCCTGGCCAGCTCCGGTAAGGTTCCCTATATCGGCCTGCTCCTGGCTGGTCTGCCGCACCCGGTCACCGTCAAACCGGATGATCTGGTCGAGACCGGCGACGAGAAGAAGTCCCTGGGCGTATTCCGGCGCGTCACCGTTGCCGATGAAAAAGCCATTATCCCAGACCTCGACCGGCTCACCCACCTGGTCACCCACGCGACCTTCGGCGCACTGCCGATCACCAGCCTGGACGAAGAGGATGCCTAGAATCTAGGTCGCAAGATCCCCCTTCAGGCATTGCAGAATAGCCACCGCGGCAGGCGCAGCGGTTTCGGTGCGCAGAATGCGCGGACCCAGTTTCACGCCCTGTACGCCAAACTTGCCCATCCCGGACAGCTCGCCGGCGCTGAAGCCACCCTCCGGACCTATGGCCAACTCAACGCTCCCGGTAAGATCGGCGCCTGCAAGGCCCATCAGGGCGTCCGGATCGAGCACGAAGCGGCTGCCGCGGGCTGCCTGGCCCAGCCATTCCGCGATCGAGAGCGGTGCCCGGACCGGTGGCACGCGAGCGCGCCCGCACTGTTCGCAGGCGGCAATGACCACGCCCTGCCAGTGCGCCAGCCTCCGATCGAGCTTGTCGCCGGTCAACCGGACCCCGGATCGCTCAGTGAGTAAAGGCTGAAAGGCAGCTACCCCCAGCTCGGTGCACTTCTGGAGGGTCTGGTCCATTCGCTCGCCGCGACTCAGCGCCTGCACCACGGTGATCTCCAGCGCCGACTCCGCCAATCCGGGCAGGCGGCTATGCACGGTGGCGACAAGCTCCCGTCGCCCGGCGCGCCGCACCTCTGCCGCGTATTCGTGTCCGTCTCCGTTGAACAGGACGATGGCCTGACCCTGAACAACCCGCAGCACGCGGTTCAGGTAATGCGCAGGTCCCTCCTCGAGCACCAGCTCCAGCCCCGGCTCGAGGGCCTGCCGCGTATGAACCCGATGAATACGCAAATGAAAATCCCCCGGAATCCGTCATCAACTTTGCTATCATTCACTATCTCCGGTCTCGCTGCAAAACACTGGCGAGGCTCCCTGGTACATTGCCCGGTCCGCTGAACATGATGGAAAGGTATCTCGAATCCGCACTGGCGGCTGCCGCCGCCGCGGCAGACGAAATCATGTATTACTACCGTGGCGAATTTGCCGTCGAGCTCAAGGCCGACCAGTCGCCCGTAACCGTCGCCGACCGCCGCGCGGAAGAGATCATCAAAGGCATGTTGTTGACGGATTTTCCGCAGCACGGTTTTTACGGCGAGGAAAGCGGCAAACAGCGCGACGATGCCGAGTTCCTGTGGCTGGTTGACCCCATCGACGGCACCAAGAGTTTCGTCGGGGGTTATGGCATGTTCTCGACCCAGATAGCGCTGATGCACCGCGGCGAACTGGTCCTGGGCGTATCCTCGGCGCCGGCCGCCGGTGAAGTCGCCTGGGCCGCCCGCGGCCACGGTGCCCGGCTCGATGGTGCGCCGGTTCGCGTCAGCGGCAGATCGTCCCTGGCCGAAGCGACGGTCTCCACGGGTAACCTCCAGTCGCTGGCCCGCTCGAAGCAATGGGCCAACCTCGGGCGTATCTTCGCCGCCGCCAACCGCACCCGCGGCTACGGGGACTACTATCACTACCACCGGCTGGCCGCCGGCCAACTCGATGCGGTCATCGAGTCAGACGTCAACATCCTGGATATCGCGGCACTCAGCGTGATCGTCGGCGAGGCGGGCGGCGTGTTCACCGACCTGCATGGCGCGCCGCCCGATCTCTCGACCCGCTCGGTGCTGGCAGCCACCCCGGGATTGCACGGCCAGCTGCTCGAGATGCTCAATGACTGACGTAACCGGATCATGACCGGAAACTCCAAAAAAACTTTGCCCATCATCCATGACCGGCGGGAGCGCGAAGCCGGCAAGATGTTGCGCGTGGAACAGGTCGACCTGGAGTTTTCCAACGGTGAGCGCCGCACTTATCACCGCATGAAGCCAAGCGGTCTCGGGGCCGTCATCATCGTGCCGATGCTGGATGACAAGACGGTACTGCTGGCGCGAGAATACGCGGCCGGCCTCCATCACTACGAAATCGGCCTGCCCAAGGGCAGGCTGGAACCTGATGAATCCATAATCGAGGCCGCTCAGCGCGAGATGAAAGAGGAGATCGGCTACGGTGCACGCAATCTCATCGAACTGACCCGGCTGAGCCTGGCGCCCGGCTACATGACGCACGTGACGTACATCGTGCTGGCGCGGGATCTGTATCCGGAGAAGCTGGAGGGTGACGAACCCGAGGAACTCGAAGTCGTGCCTTGGCCGCTGGCCGATCTGCGTTCGCTGACGGCCCGTGATGACTGTACCGAGGGCCGCACCATCGCCGCCCTTTACATCGCGCGCGATTATCTGCAGGGCGAGACCGTTGATGAATGACGTCCAAGCGACTGATCTTGGGATAGCTGTCGCCGAAATCGCCAAGGCTGCCGGCCGCGCCATTCTCGATGTTTACCGCAAGGATTTCGAGGTGACCCACAAGGCCGACGAGTCGCCCCTGACCCAGGCCGATCTCGCCAGCCACCGCTTGATACGGGATGCGCTGGCAGCGCTGACGCCTCACATACCGCTGCTGTCGGAGGAATCGGCAGATATCGACTACGGCGTCCGAGCTGCCTGGCCGGAGTATTGGCTGGTCGACCCCTTGGACGGGACCAAAGAATTCGTCAATCGCAATGGCGAATTCACGGTGAACATTGCCCTGATTCGCGCTCACGAGCCGATCCTGGGCGTCGTCCACGTGCCGGTGACGGGAGTAACCTACATCGGGCTGGTTGGCACCGGCGCGACCCGGCAAACGACCGGCGGCGAGCATGAACCGATTCGTGTCAGGGTGCCCTGTGCCGATCCGGTACGCGTGGTGGGTAGCCGCTCGCATGCAAATCCCCGGCTGCAGCACTATCTCGAGCCGCTCGGCAACTACGAAATGGTCAGTATGGGCAGTTCACTCAAGTTCTGCCTGCTGGCCGAAGGCAAAGCCGACTTCTATCCACGCCTCGGCCCAACCTCCGAATGGGACACCGCAGCGGCACATGCCGTTGTACTGGCGGCTGGCGGGCAAATCGTAACCCTCGAGAATCGTTCGCTGCAGTACAATCTCAAGCCCTCGCTGCTCAATCCGGAATTCCTCGTTTTTGGCGATTCGGGGCGTGACTGGGCTGCCCTGTTCCGGGCGCGCGATGACTGAACTGGTGACTGTCTTCGTTTTGTCACATTCTGCTTGACGGCGCGCGCCGTGAACCTGTATAACCTTGCTCAGTTCTGGGGTCTTGCCAATAACCATAACGACAAATCGAGAAAAACAAGCAGAACGATTATGGAATAAGCGGCTTCGGCCGCTTTTTTGTCGAATGCGTATGGCGTTTTCCAAGACAGGTTTTGTGGAAGCATTGCTGGTCACCGTGGCCATCGTCCTGGTGCTGTTGTTCGTCACTTGGCAATTGGCTTCCGGTCCGTCCGAACCTGCGGCGGAGGAACTCAAGAGCAACGTGGCATTTCTTTCTCGCGAAGTCGAAGCGCTGAAAGAGCGGCTGGACCGTGCGCAGGCCAGGGAAGCCGTACTCGCGCGCGAAGCCGACGTGCTTCGCCAGGCCAACCGCTTGCTGCGGGAACAGGAAAGCGAGCGCCAGGCAGACCAGAACACACTACAGTCAGAACTGGATTTCTATCGGCGATTGGCCGGCACCGGCGGTGCTCAAACCGGCCTGGACGTTTACCGGGCCGAACTGCTGGCCACGGGTTCCGAGCGCGTATTCCAATTCGTGCTGACACTCACCCAGAATATCCGCCGGGCTTCGATCATTACCGGACGGGTCCGTATCGACGTCGAGG
>JAPHSB010000241.1 GCA_026193295.1 Lysobacterales bacterium | reverse complement strand
TTCAGCTGCATTGAAGTGGAAGGTTACTGAAAATCCATTCCATGAGGGAGGGATGACCGGATCAATAATCAGCACATCTCCACGGCGTTTTATCCCGAGAATCTCTTCTACCCAGGCCCTGTACATCCAGGCCGCGGATCCGGTATACCAGGACCATCCTCCTTTTCCGACACTGCCGGCAAGCCGATAGATATCAGCAGCTACCACATAGGGTTCAATTCCGTACAGGGTGGTTTTATTCGGCCCCGAGGAATGTTCAATCGGACTCATCATCTTCAGCATCTGAACCGCCTTCCCGCCATCTCCTTTTCGGGCCATTGCCATGGCGAACCAGATAGATCCATGGGTGTATTGTCCGCCGTTTTCGCGAACTCCGGGAGGATAACCCCTGATATATCCCGGAAAGAGTGATGACCGGTCAAAGGGCGGATCAAACAGCGGAATAATCTGTTCTTTCTGCAGGACCAGCCGCTGCCAGGCCGGGATTCGCGGGCTGTTCGCACCCCAGGCCTGCAGTGTGAGTTCGCGGTCATCGAGGATGTGATGGTAAACCCAGACCTGCAGATCCACTCCGCAGCGGTCCACGCGCGCTTCGAATTCGAGCCGATCGGGCGTCGGCCGCAGAAACTCGGCCTGTTCGCCCCGCTCCGCCGCGTAGCGGCCCCACAGGTAACGCAGGATCTCGGGCGAATTGCCGATGGAAGAGCGCACGGCGCCGCTGCAAAATTTCAGTACCGGCACGGTGCGGCCGAGGAAAAAGGCGCCCAGCGCACCGCCTGTCGGTTGCTCGACGTAATCGACGCCCAGCCGATCCATGCACCAGCGGACTTTCTCGACAAAATGGCTGGCCGAGATCGTTTCGAGCGCAAGGTCCGGCACCCTGGCCGGTGCGGCGATCGCGCTGAGCGAGATGGCCCAGCGCCAGAGCAACGCCAGCAGCACCAGCGCAATGGCGCCGGCCACGGACAGGCCCCACCAGGCGACGATCACCGGCAGCAGGAACAGGAACAGGCTGTGCAGCAGTAATCGGCGTCCGGTCATATGGCTTTCCTAGCGATTTGCTTCGAGCGCGGCGATACGTTCCTCCAGCGGCGGGTGGCTCAGGAACAGCCGTTTCAGGCCGCCGCCCACGCCGCCGGAAATGCCGAACGCGGCAAACTCGCCCGGCAGGTCTTCCGGCTGCTGCCCCCGCTGCAGGGCGCGCAGCGCGCCGATCATCTTGGAGCGCGCGGACAACGCGGCGCCACCCTGGTCGGCGCGGAATTCGCGCCGGCGCGAGAACCACATGACGATGGTGCTGGCCAGGATGCCCAGGACGATCTGGGCGACAATCGAGGTGATGTAGTAGGCCGGCCCGTAGCCGCGCTCGGTCTTGAAGACCACGCGGTCGACCACGTGGCCCACGATGCGCGAGAGGAAGACGACGAAGGTGTTGACCACGCCCTGCAGCAGGGCCATGGTCACCATGTCGCCGTTGGCCACGTGTGAAACCTCGTGGCCGAGCACGGCTTCCACCTCGTCCGAATTCATATTCTGCAAGAGTCCCGTACTGACCGCGACCAGGGCTGAGTTGCGGCGCATGCCGGTAGCGAAGGCATTCGGTTGCGGGGACTGGAACATGCCCACTTCCGGCATCGCGATGCCGGCCGCCTGCGCCTGCCGGCGGACCGTTTCCACCAGCCAGCGCTCGGTGTCGTTGCGGGGCTGGTCGATCACCTTCACGCCCATCGCGCGCTTGGCCATGAATTTGGATAGCGCCAGCGAGATGAAGGAACCGCCGAAACCGATCACGGCGGACAAGACCAGCAGCGCTTGCAGATTCAGATCAACGCCGTTCTCCGCCAGGATGCCTTCAATACCGAAAACCTGGAACACGATGCTGATCAACACCAGAACGGCCGCATTGGTGGCCAGGAAAAGCAGGATGCGCATCATTTGCGATAGAACCTCATGTAATCGACTGCACAGGCTGTAAAAATTCTTGCCAATGCATCATTTTTCAAGGGCCATCGTCAAAAACAT
>JAPHSB010000271.1 GCA_026193295.1 Lysobacterales bacterium | reverse complement strand
ATACGATCGGCCGAGTCTGGCAATGCGGTACACTGCAGCTGGATTTCAATATGCCTGGCCGCCTCGACGCCAGCTACATCGACGAGGACAGCTCGAGGCAGACGCCGGTGATGCTGCACCGCGCCATTCTCGGCTCGCTGGAGCGTTTCATCGGCATCCTGATCGAGAATTACGGTGGGGCTTTCCCGGCCTGGCTGGCGCCGGTCCAGGCGGTGGTGCTGAATATCAGCGAAAAACAGGACGAATTCTGCAAGAAAGTCGCCGAAACCCTTGGAAATCAAGGCTTCCGGGTGGATTCGGACTTGAGAAACGAGAAGATCGGCTTTAAAATTCGCCAGCACACGCTGGACAAGGTCCCCTACCTGCTCGTGGTTGGTGACCGCGAGGTCGAAAGCGAGGCCGTTGCCGTCAGGACGCGGTCGGGCGAAGACCTCGGCAGCATGTCGATTGAAGCGTTTGCACAGCACCTTGCCGACGATGTGGGGCGGCGGGGACGAACCGATAACTGACAGGAGGATAAACACATCGCATCAGCAAAAGAAGCGCGGCGCAACCAGGATATAACAGCGCCGCAGGTCCGCGTCATCGACGCGGATGGGGAGCAGGCCGGCGTCATGGCTATCCGGCAGGCCCAGGAATTGGCCGAGGAAGCAGGTCTCGACCTGGTGGAAATCGCACCCAACGGCGAACCGCCGGTGTGCCGGATCATGGATTACGGCAAGTTCCGTTTCGAGCAGGCCAAGAAAGCCAGCATCGCCAAGAAGAAACAGAAAAACGTCCAGGTCAAGGAAGTCAAGTTCCGTCCCGGCACCGAGCAAGCCGATTACGAGGTGAAACTGCGCAACGTGCGCCGCTTCCTCGAGGAGGGCGACAAGGTCAAGATCACGCTGCGCTTTCGCGGCCGCGAGATGGCGCACAAGGAGCTGGGTGCGGCGATGCTCAAGCGCATCGAAACCGAACTCGTGGAGGAAATCGTCGTCGAGCAGTTCCCGCGAATGGAAGGCCGCCAGATGGTGATGATGATCTCGCCCAAGAAGCACTGAGGCGCGGAACGGTCCCAACGGCGATCGATCGCAAGACCGAATTCATCCGCTAAAATTCGTAGGACCGAATTCATTCGGGAACCAATCGCGAACAAGTTCGCTCCCACGGCAGGGTTGCCGGTGCGACAAAAACCTTGAAAAAATAGCTCGTTAGCCCCAAAATACGCACCCCGCAGAAGATCGCGGGCCAAAAGAAGCGTTGCCAAGCCACCAAGAGCCCCATGACCTCGTCATCCGGCCGCTTGCTGTAACGTCTAATGTAGCGTCCCCAACGGGGACAAAAAGGAGCAGAACCATGCCCAAGTTGAAAACCAACCGGGGTGCGGCCAAGCGCTTCAAGAAGACCGCTTCCGGCGGCTTCAAGCGTGGCCACGCCTTTCACAGCCACATCCTGACCAAGAAATCGCAGAAGCAGAAACGCGGCTTGCGCGGCACTGACATGATCAGTGCGGCCGACCAGAAGTCCGTCAAGCGTCTTCTGCCGCATTCATAAGGGAGGGATGAGAAATGGCACGAGTAAAACGTGGTGTACAGGCAAAAGCCCGTCACAAGAAAGTTCTGAAGCAAGCCAAGGGTTACTACGGCGCGCGGCGCAAGATCTATCGCGTCGCCAAGCAGGCCGTCACCAAGGCCGGTCAGTATTCCTACCGTGACCGCCGGCAGCGCAAACGCCAGTTCCGCCAGTTGTGGATCGTCCGCATCAACGCCGCCGCGCGCGATTTCGGCATGTCCTACAGCCGCTTCATCGACGGCCTGAGCAAGGCCGAGATCGAAGTCGACCGCAAAGTGTTGGCCGACCTTGCCGTGAACGACAAGGCTGCCTTCGCCGCCCTGGCGGAAAAGGCCAAGGCCGCCCTGGTTTGATCTTTCTGTAGGAGCGGACGTTGTCCGCGATGGGCCGTCAGGCCCTGTTGGGAAAAACAAGATCGCGAACGATGTTCGCTCCTACGGTCCATCCCGAGCGCTTCACGAGTGAACCAAGTCACTGAACTGCAAAACCGAGCCCTGGCCGAAATTTCGGCCAGCGCGGATCTCCGACAGCTGGATGATCTGCGCGTGCGCTACCTGGGCAAGAAAGGTGAGGTGACCGCGCAGCTCAAAGCGCTGGGCTCGATGGAGCCGGAGCAGCGCAAGGCGCATGGGCAGTCAGTCAACGCCCTGCGCGATCGGCTGAACGAGGCCATCAACGACCGCCGCGCCATGCTCGAGGCGGAGGCGCTCGAGCAAAAATTGCTGAGCGAGAAAGTCGACGTCACCTTGCCCGGCCGTGGCGAAGAGCGGGGTGGCCTGCACCCGGTGACCCTGGCCATGGACCGGGCCATCGCCATCTTCACCAAGCTCGGCTTCGACGTGGCTACCGGCCCAGAGGTCGAGTCCGACCATTACAATTTCGAAGCGCTTAATTTTCCGCCGCACCATCCGGCCCGCGCCATGCACGATACTTTTTACTTTGGCGACGGCCGCCTGCTGCGCACGCATACCTCGCCCGTGCAGATCCGCGTGATGGAACGCAGTGAACCGCCGTTTCGTATCATCGCGCCGGGCAAGGTGTTCCGCAGCGATTCTGACCAGACACACACCCCGATGTTCCACCAGGTGGAAGGCCTGCTGGTGGGGAAGGGCGTCAGCATGGCCGACCTCAAGGGCGTGCTGCACACCTTCGTCGAGGCCTTTTTCGAGCGCTCTTTGGCGATGCGCTTCCGGCCGTCCTACTTCCCGTTTACGGAGCCCTCGGCCGAGGTGGATATTGGCTGGGAGAAAGGCGGCGGGGCCGAGCCGGGCTGGCTGGAGATTCTCGGCTGCGGCATGGTGCATCCCAACGTGCTGCGGGGCTGCGATGTGGATCCGGAAACCTACACCGGCTACGCCTTCGGCATGGGCATCGAGCGCCTGGCCATGCTGCGCTACGGCGTGACCGACCTGCGGCAGTTTTTCGACAACGATCTCGAATTTCTGCGCCAATTCCAATGAGGCCCACCCATGCAGTTTAACGTCGACTGGCTGAAGCAATGGGTTGCCACGGACCTCGATGCCGAGGCCCTGGCGGAGCGGCTCACGGCCGCCGGCCTGGAAGTAGACGACGTGCGCCCAGTCGCCGCCGCATTCACCGACATCGTGGTGGCCGAAATCGAGTCCTGCGGCCCGCATCCCGACGCGGACAAACTGTCGCTGTGCACGGTCAATGACGGCGGCGCAGAGCGCCTGCAGATCGTCTGTGGCGCGCCCAATGCCCGTGCCGGCATCCGCGTGCCCCTGGCCCGCGTCGGCGCCACCATCGGGCCCGATTTCAAGATCAAGCGGGCCAAGCTGCGCGGGGTCGAGTCCCATGGCATGTTGTGTTCGGCCCGGGAGCTCGGTCTGTCCGACGACCACTCCGGCCTGCTGGAACTGCCCTCGGATGCCCCCGTTGGAAGGGATCTGCGCGACTACCTGGCGCTGGACGACACCGTGATCGAGGTCGACCTGACCCCCAACCGCGGCGACTGCCTTTCGATCCGGGGGCTGGCCCGCGATGTCGCGGCCAGCTGCGTCGCGGAATACACGGGACTGAATATCGAGCCGGTGCCGGCCGCCATCGACGACGGTTTTTCGATTCGCCTCGAGGCCCCGGCCGACTGCCCGCGGTATGCGGGCCGGGTCATTCGCGGCATCGACCCCGCTGCCGCAACTCCGCTGTGGATGACAGAGACCCTGCGGCGCTGCGGTCTGCGCAGCATCAGCCCGGTGGTTGACGTCACCAACTACGTGCTGCTGGAGCTGGGTCAGCCGATGCACGCCTTCGATCTCGGCAAACTGCACGACGAGATCGTGGTGCGGCGGGGCAGGAAGGGCGAGAAGCTCGTGCTGCTGGACGACAGTGAAGTCGAGCTCGATGAAGAGGTGCTGGCCATTTGCGACACCAGAGGCCCCGTGGCCCTCGCCGGCATCATGGGTGGCCTGGACAGCGGCGTCACGGAAGTCACCACCGATATCCTGTTTGAAAGCGCCTGGTTCAACCCGGCGACGATCATGGGCAAGGCGCGGTTCTACGGCATGCACACCGACGCCTCGCACCGTTTCGAGCGCGGCGTCGATGCGGCGGGACAGGAAGCGGCTGTCGAGCGTGCGACGGCGCTGCTGGTGGAGATTGCCGGCGGTCGGCCGGGCCCGCTGCTGCTGGCCGAGGATCGCGATCATGTGCCGCAGAACCGGGCGGTGATACTGCGTCCCGAGCGGCTCAAAACGGTTATCGGCCTCGACATTCCCAATGACGAAGTGGAAGCAATCCTGGAACGGCTTGGCATGATCGTGACGCAGGTGGATGGATGCTGGAGCGTGACTGCGCCGTCCAGCCGCTTCGATATCGCGATCGAGGAAGATCTGATCGAGGAGGTGGCGCGGATCTATGGCTACGATGCCATTCCCGAAGCCCCGGTGTCGGGCGAACTGGCTGTAGGCGCGGTCAGCGGCCATCGTGTGTCACTTGAACGGCTGCGGCAAAGCCTGTGTACGGCCGGTTATCAGGAAGCCATCAATTACAGTTTCGTCGACCAGAACCTGCTGAACGCCGTTCACCAGGGGGGCCAGGTATTGCCCCTGGCCAACCCGCTGTCGGCGGACATGGACGTGATGCGGACTACGCTGCTGCCGGGCCTGCTGACCGCCCTGGCGCGCAATCTGCGCCGTCAGCAGGGCCGTGTGCGGCTGTTCGAGACCGGTGTAGTGTTCTTGCAGAACGACGCCCTGCACGAAGTGGATCGCCTGGCCGCGGTCGCGAGCGGTGATGCCGTGCCGGAACAGTGGGGCGAGCCCTCCCGCCCCCTGGACTTCTTCGATATCAAGGGAGACCTGGAACGCCTGTTCGCCCTGCGGGGCGATGCCGAGGCGACCCTTTTCGAACCCGCCGCGCTGCCGTGGCTGCACCCCGGCGCCGCTGCCGTCATCAAACTGCAAGACGAAGTAGCCGGGTGGTGTGGCGCCGTGCATCCATCGGTGTTGAAGGCGCTGGACATCAAGAAGCCGATATTCGCCTTCGAACTTGACCTCGAAAAGGTCATAAAAAGGGATATTCCATTCGCGAAAGAAATTTCACGTTTCCCATCTGTACGCCGTGACCTGGCCATATTGTTACCGGAAGATGTCAGTTACGGGGAGGTCCGTGCGGTGAGTATTGCCGCGGCTGGCCCCCATTTGGAAAAAGTGATTGTATTTGATGTGTACCAGGGCGAGAACTTAACGAAAGGGTACAAAAGTCTCGCTATAGGGTTGATTTTTAACGACGTTTCAAGCACTCTTAGAGATGAAGACGTTGATTCCCACATTCAGGCCGTGTTGGCGGAACTGGGACAACGGCTGGGTGCCCAGTTGAGAGGATAAAAATGTCTCTGACCAAAGCAGATATTGCAGACCGCCTGTTCGAGGAAGTGGGTCTCAACAAAAGGGAAGCCAAGGAATTTGTGGATGCATTTTTCGAGGCGATCAAGGCGGCACTCGAGGGGGGTGAAAATGTCAAACTTTCGGGGTTTGGCAATTTTCAGCTACGTGAAAAAAACCAAAGGCCAGGCAGGAACCCCAAGACGGGCGAGGAAATTCCGATTTCCGCACGCCGCGTGGTGACGTTCCGACCGGGCCAGAAACTACGCGCAAGGGTGGAAGCCTATGTTGGATCCGGGGATTGACCGCGATCTTCCGCCGATACCGGCAAAACGGTACTTTACAATTGGCGAAGTGAGCGAACTGTGTGGCGTCAAGCCGCATGTGTTGCGCTATTGGGAACAGGAATTCGAACAGCTCAAACCCGTCAAGCGCCGCGGCAACCGCCGCTATTACCAGCGCGGTGACGTCATGATGATCCGCCAAATCCGCAGCCTGCTGTACGAACAGGGTTACACCATCGGTGGCGCCCGGCAGATGCTCGAAGGCGACGAAGCCAAGGAAGACATCAACCGCAGTCAGCAGATTATCCGCCAGGTCCGCATGGAACTGGAGCAGATCCTGCAGGTTCTCAAGCGCTGACGGTGGGGCGGAATTGATTCGCGAACCATCGCGAACAACGTTCGCTCCTACGGTAGGACCGAATT
>JAPHSB010000239.1 GCA_026193295.1 Lysobacterales bacterium | reverse complement strand
TAATTCGCACCCACGATTCCGCACTCCAACCCGGCGTGACAGGCCAGCACGGCGGCTTGCTCGCCGAACATGTCGTGGTACAAATCGCTCATCAACTCGACGATGGGGGCGTCGGGCCGCGGTGTCCAACCGGGGTAGGAGCCGCTTAATTCGACCTCGGCACCGATGGCTTCGAAGCTGCAGCGGATGGCCCGGGCCAGGTCCATTTTTTCTGAGTCCACGGCGCTGCGGACCAGGGCTTGGGCCTGGAACCTGCCGCCCCTGGCCAGGATCCTGGCCAGGCTGTTCGAGGTTTGCACCAGGCCTACGATTTCCGGGCTCATGCGGAAAACCCCGTTGGGACACGCATAGACGGCGCGCAGCAGCTGTTGCTGAAAGTCTGCCGCCATCACGGATTCAGGCAGGGTGGCCGGCTCGAGCAGAATTTCCAGCCCGGGATCGGTCGCCGCATATTCGGACTTCAAAACCACCGCTTGCGCTTTGATGAACTCCTCGAGCGCTGCGCTTCGCGATGCCTCCACGGTGACGTGGGCACTTGCCTCGCGGGGAATGGCGTTGCGCAGGCCACCGGCATCGATGGATCCTACGCGCAAACCCAGTTCCTCCGCGGCAACGAAAAGCAAGCGGTTGAGCAGCTTGTTGGCGTTGCCCCGGCCGCGGTGGATGTCCATGCCGGAGTGGCCGCCGACCAGGCCCCTGACTCTCAACGCGAACGCAGCCTGTTGTGAGTCAGGCCGCTCCTCGGGGTATGAACCACTTGCCACAACGTTGATGGCGCCGGCACAGCCGATGGTGAGCTCGTCGTCGTCCTCGGTATCCAGGTTCAGCAATATCGAGCCGGTCAGTGCATCGCTCTTCAGCCCCATGGCGCCGGTCATGCCGGATTCCTCGTCGACCGTGAACAGCGCTTCGACGGCCGGGTGCGGTATGTCATCGGAAGCCAGGATGGCCATGATCGAAGCCACTCCAATGCCGTTGTCCGCGCCGAGCGTAGTGTCCTCCGCCTTGACCCAGTCGCCTTCGACACGCATGCGGATGCCCTGCCTGTCGAAGTCGAAATCGGTATCTGCGTTCTTCTGATGCACCATGTCGAGGTGGCCCTGCAACACGATGCCCACGCGGTCTTCCATGCCCGGTGTCGCCGGTTTTCTGATGATGACGTTGCCGGTCTCGTCCACCCGGGTTTCCAGTCCGAGGCGCTGGCCGAAGTCCCGCATGAAGGCTACAACACGTTGCTCCTGCCTGGATGGCCTCGGCACGGCGTTCAGGTCCGCGAAGTGGCGCCACACGGCGCGCGGTTCGAGCTGCAGGATGTCGTGGCTCATGGCGAATACTCTGGGCTGGTGCGAATCGGCGTTGGTCTGTAGTCGAGATTACCTAATCCGTAGTGCGCGTATACGAATCCATGTCAGCCTGATCCCTGGTGCACAGTGCACGAGGAACAGTCTGCCCGGGGGGCACGGCGATCCACTGGCCGCCGAGGTGTGCTCAGTTACTACGACTTCGGCATGGATCTATTGGCGGAAAAGAGCCGCGCCGGCTTTGGCGCATCGTGCCTCGTCTGCTATGGGTCCGCTCGCTGGGGTTACCCGAACGAAAACATCGCCTCTGTCGTGCGCACGCTCAGGGGCTGAGCCGAGCAGGCGCATTCCTGCATTGCGGTCCCTCGCGGGATCGGTCGCGCTCTATTCGCTGCGCCCGGTCAGACAGTTTTTGGTGTAGTCAGCGGCCTCGCTGGCCGACCAGTCAGACTTGGGCTTCTTCTCCATGTCCTCGCACCACTTTTCGGAGTCCATCCCCAGCACGCAGTACTTCGTGTACTCACCCGCCTCTTCCATGGTCCATTCGCCCTTGGGCTTCTGGCCCTGTTTCTCACACCAAGCTTCGCTGCCGACACGGTCGCAGCCGGCCACCAAAATGCTAAAAACAATAACCAGGGCAATGCTCGATTTCACGGAGGTTCTCCCTATGATCAGAAAATTGAAATGGGACCAACATTCTAGATCAGTCAGTCCGCGCCGGTCCAACGGCCCCACACCGAGCCGTCTGACGATTCTGCCTGGCCCTGTTGCTATACTTGGCCGATACAGCATGGGGAGAGACGAATGAACCTGAAAGCGGGATTGCTGGGCGGTGGTTCCTGGGGCACCACGGTGGCGTCGCTGATCGCGCGCAACGCTCCAGTCAAGATCTGGGCGCGTTGCGCGGACACGGTCAATGAAATCAACGACAACCACAGCAACAGCAAGTACCTGCCGGGCGCCACGCTGAACAGCAAGCTCGTCGCCACCCACTGCATCGAGGAAGCGGTATCGGGCTGCGATGTGCTGGTCATGGGCGTGCCCTCGCAGCATTTCCGCTCCGTGTTACAGCAGGCCAGTGAGCACATCCGGCCCTGGGTTCCGGTGATCAGCCTGACCAAAGGTCTGGAGGCCGGCACCGAACTGCGGATGACAGAAATCATCAACGAGGTATTGCCGGGCCACCCGGTAGGCGTGCTGACCGGCCCCAACCTGGCCCGTGAGATCATCGCCGGCCAGGCGGCGGCCGGCGTGATGGCGATGGAGGACGAGATCATCGTGCGCGCCCTGCAGGAGTTGTTCCATAGCGGACTGTTCCGTGTGTATACCAATACGGATCTGGTCGGCTGCGAATTGGGTGGTGTGCTGAAAAACATTATCGCCATCGCAGTGGGCATGGGAGACGGGCAGGGTGCCGGCGACAACACGCGCTCGGCCCTGATCACACGCGGGTTGGCGGAAATCACCCGGCTCGGCGTGGCCATGGGCGGCCGGACGGAGACCTTTGCCGGCCTGGCGGGCATGGGCGACCTGATCGCCACCTGTACCAGTCCGCAAAGCCGCAATCGGCATGTCGGCTACGAACTGGGCAAGGGCCGGTCGCTCGACGAGGTCATCAGCGAGATGCTGATGGTGGCCGAGGGCGTCAAGAGTGCGCCGACCGTGGTGGCCCTCGGCAAACGTTACGGCGTCGAGATGCCGATCACCGGGGATGTATTCTCGGTGCTGCAGGGTGAGCGCACGCCCCGGCAGGCGTTTCGCGGGCTGCTCAAGTCGTCGGTGGGATCAGAGTCGGAGCCCGGCTAGCAGCATGCTGTCAGCGCGTGGGGCGGGGTCCACAGGTCTGTTATAGTCATTTACCGAAATTCACTGGGTTGGTCTGTATGACCGTTCATAAAGACGTGATCGAGAACATCGAGAGGGCCCCTGCCGGGCCACAGGTCGGCGCTTTCTTCGACTTCGACGGCACCCTGATCGCCGGATTCTCAGCGACCGTGTTCCTGAAGGAGCAGCTCCGACGCGGCGATCTTTCCGCCTACGAGTTCTTCGAGATGCTGGCCGCACTGACCCAGTTCTCGCTGGGCGGCATGGGCTTCTCGGGCCTGATGACGACGGCGGCGCAGTTCATGCGCGGCGTGCACGAAGCCGACTACATCGCCTTCGGTGAGGAACTGTACGAGCAGCAGATCGCGCGCAAGGTGTACCCGGAGTCACGTGCCCTCGTGCAGGCCCACATGGCGCGCGGTCACACCGTGGCCGTCATTTCCTCGGCGACGCCCTACCAGGTGGAGCCGGTGGCGCGTGAACTCGGCATCGAGCACGTGATTTGCAGCCGTTACGAAGTCAAGGACGGAATATTCACCGGCGGCATCGTCCGCCCCCTGTGTTTCGGGCAGGGCAAAGTGGACGCCGCTGAAGAACTGTCTCGCAGCTTCGGCATCGACCTGGACCAGAGCTTTTTCTATAGCGACAGCGACGACGACATCGAGCTGCTGGAGCGGGTGGGCAACCCGCAACCACTCAATCCCAACGCCAGGCTCACGGAAATTTCCGAACGACACGGCTGGCCGGTGCGCCGCTTCAAGAGCCGCGGACAGCCGGGCGTGTTCGATTTCCTCAGGTCGGTTGCGGCGACCGCCTCGCTGGTTCCCTCCGCGCTGGCCGGCTTGCCCATCTGGGCGCTGACCGGTTCGCAGCGCGAGGCCCGCAATTTCGCGACGTCGCTGTTTGCCGATGTCAGCAGTGCATTGATCGGCCTGAACCTGGTCATTCGAGGTGAAGAAAACCTCTGGTCCCAGCGCCCGGCGGTGTTTGTATTCAACCACCAGAGCAAGGCGGATGTCGTCATCATCGCCCGCCTTCTGCGCCGTGATTTTGCCGGTGTCGGCAAGCAGGAAATCAAGAACTCGCTGATCATAGGGAAAACCCTGGAGTTGGCGGGTACGGTATTCATTGACCGCGAAAACGCGGCCAGCGCCATCGAGGCCATGAAGCCTTTGGTGGACGCCATGCGCAACGAGCGCAAGTCCGTGGTGATCGCGCCGGAGGGCACGCGCACGGTTTCCCCGAAGCTCGCCCCATTCAAGAAAGGGGCTTTTCACCTGGCCATCCAGGCCGGCGTGCCAGTCGTGCCGATCGTGATCCACAATGCCGGGGACGTGGCGCCGAAGGGCGATTTCGTGTTCCGTCCGGCCACGGTGGAAGTCGACGTGCTGCCGCCTGTCGACACCAGCGATTGGCGCGCGGAAACCATCGAGGCGCACGTGGCCGAAATCCGGCGATTGTTCCAGGCCAAGTTGGGACAGGAGCAGAAACAGGCGGCCATGCCGGTGGCGGTGGAGCCTGAGACATCGGCAGCTGCCACCCCGTCGGCGGTGAGGCCGCCGGTCAAAAAAGCATTGCGTAAGAAAAAGCCAGGGAAAAAATCCCCACGATCGGTTGCGCCTGCTGCAAAAGCGCAGGACGCTGCTGCCGTCCGCGAGTCTCCAGGCAAACCGGAGCCGTTGGCCGGCAAGACCGTGCTGAAGAAAAAGGCGCTCAAAAAGAAAGCGGTGAAAAAGAAAGTGAAGAAGACCCGGGCTGCGCCCCCCAAGGCAAAGCCGCGCAAGCCACCCCGCAAGAAGCCACTCAGAAAGAAGGTGCTGAGCAAGAAGCCGTTGACCGGTGACAGCAGTGCCTGATGTGCCGGGCTTCAGCGCCGCGAACATCGCGGCGCATGACGGCCCGGTCCTGTTTATCGCTGACGCAGCCAATGGCCTGGAGCGAAAACTGCTGGAGTCCTGTCTCAGCGCTGCCGGCATCTTGACGCCAAATGGCCCCGCGGCGGGACAGGTTTTTCTGGACCTGTCCGAACGCCGCAAATCAGGCAATTACGACGGCTTGGAAGAAAGGCTCGAACTGCCCGCCAACACGCTGCTGGTGCCGGCTCGGATAGCGTGGGCCATGCCGCAGGTGGAACGTGACAGCAGGCAGCCGCTGGCCCTGCGGCACCTGATATTCGGTGACCCGCGGCGTCCGGGTGCATTGCGGGGGCGCTGGATGTTGCGCAGGGACCCGGGCCGGGCGCGTTGCATCACGGGTGCGCCGGCCACGCTCGGCGACTTGCGCGAACGCTTCAGCTCACTGCAGCAAGCGGCTGAAAACGGGGAGCATGGGGAGCATGGGGCATTCACCGCCTTCGTAGCGCGCCAGGCGGCATTGGCGCTGGAAATCGCCGAATGGAGCCAGATTGGCCGGCGCTACAAGGTGCCACGGTTCGTCGCCGAGAACCTCCGCAGCAGCCCGAAGTTCCGGGCGGCTGTTCGTCAACTGGCCGAAGAAACAGGCCGCCCTGCGCAGGAACTCCAGCGCGAAGCAGCGAAGTACATGGAGGAGCTGGTCGCCGTACCCGACCCTTTGTTCGTCGACCTCCGTGCGCGGTTCGACCAGTTCATCCTGTCCCTGGGCTATAACAAAGACGTCGTCTGCCGCGATCAGGACCTCGAGCGCGTGCGTGAAATCGTCGCCACGCGCCCGTCGATGCTGCTGTTCACGCACAAGACCTATCTCGACAGCGTGGCGCTGACTGCGAAAATGTTCGAATACGACTTCCCGATGCTGCACATCTTCGCCGGCGCCAACATGGGCTTCGCCGGGCTCGGGCTGCTGATGCGCCGATCGGGGGGTATCTTCATCCGCCGCAGCTTCCAGGACAATCCGCTTTACAAGATCGTGCTGCGGCACTACATCGGCTACCTGATGGAGAAGCGGTTCCCGATGACGTGGGCCTTCGAAGGCACGCGATCGCGCACCGGCAAGCTGATGCCGCCCCGTTATGGCTTGCTGAAGTACGTGTTGGAAGCGGCCTACGCGACCGACGCGCGCGAAATCCACGTGATTCCGGTCACGGTCAGCTATGACCTGATGCGCGACGTCGAAGAGTACGCCAGCGAGCAGGTCGGGCGGGTCAAGGCGCCCGAGTCGCTCAAATGGTTCATTGGTTATTTGTCGAGCCTGCGTCAGCCCATGGGCCGCATGTACCTCGATTTTGGCGACTCCGTGGTGTTGGAACAGGCGCCTGATCCCGATGACAGCCTGGCGCTCTCCAAGATCGCCTTCGAAGTCGCCGTTCAGTCCAACAAGGTGGCGCCGATTACCCTGCCGGCGATTGCTTGCATGGTTCTGATGGGGGCGGCGCCGCGCGCGCTGACCTTGCGCGAACTGCAAAAGGAAATCCTGCGGCTGCTGCGCTGGGCGCGTGATCGCGGTATTCGCCTCACCAGCGACTTCAGCCCCGAACGCCTCGGCCACGTGAAGGAACTGGCCGAGGCGATGGTCGGCATGGGCCTGATGATCCGTTACGACGAAGGCAGCGACACCGTGTTCGGCATCGAACCTGCCAGCCACCCGATGGCCAGTTACTACCGCAACACGATCATCCATCACTTCGTGAACAAAGCCCTCCTCGAGCTCGCCCTGCTGGGCGCGGCCGATGCTGGGCCCGTCGACGCCGAGGCGGTGTTCTGGCGCGAGACCGAGCGCCTGAGGGATTTTTTCAAGTTCGAGTTTTTCTACCCCGAGAAGCAGGAATTTCACGAACAGCTGAAGCAGGAACTGGCACGGGTCGACTCCCGTTGGCGCGACCGGCTGCAGCAGGGCGGCGCGCAAATCCTGGCCCTGTTGTCGAACATGCGGCCGCTGGTGGCTCACTCCAGCCTGTTGCAGTTTGTTGAAGCCTATAGCGTGGTGTTCGACCTGTTGGCGCGGCTGCCGGCCGAAGAAAGCCTGGATGAGGGTGACTGCATCAGCCAGGCGCTCAAGGAAGGCAGGCAGGCTTACCTGCAAAGGCGTATCACCAGCGAGGCCTCGATTGGTAAAATACTCTTCGGCAACGGCTACAAGTTGGCCGCCAATCTCGGGCTCACCATCGGCGACGTGGCGCCGGAGAGCACGGATATCCGCGATCGGAGAGTCCGCTTACTCAGGGATTTCAAGGAATTGTCGCGAAGACTGGACAGGGTCCGCCTGATGGCATTGGCGGAGGATTCAACCGGGCAGCCGCTTCGCGGCAGGGCAGACACACATGCAACAGCTTAGCGCCCAGGACGCCCAGTTTCTCTACATCGAAACAGGCAACAACCTCACGCACGTAATGGGGGTCAACATCTATGACCCGTCAACGGCGCGCGGCGGCAAGGTCCGCTTCAAGGACATCATCGCCCACGTCGAAGGCCGCCTGGATTGCTCACCGGTGTTCCGGCGGCGCCTGATGCGACTGCCCTACGACTTCGATTTTCCGTACTGGGTGGAAGACGAATTCTTCGACATCGAGCATCACATGTTTCATGGCCGCCTGCCTGAGCCAGGTGACTGGCGGCAGTTCTGCATCCATCTTTCGCGGCATTTCAGCCGGCCGATGGACATGAACCGTCCGCTCTGGGACATGTACGTGATCGAAGGCCTCGACCGTATCAAGGGTATTCCGAAAGGGTCCTATGCGATCGCCATCCGCGTACACCACGCAGCGATCGACGGCGCCTCGGCCATGCACTTTTTCAACGCGATGTCAGACAAGGACCGCAAGGGCACGCCGGCCATCGACCTGCGGCCGGTGGCGCAGGACTTGCCGGCCGCACCTTCCACAGTAGCCGTGCTGAACCGCGCCGTCTGGAGCAATGTTCAGTCGCCGGTCAAAATGGCCAGCACCTTGCTGCGTTTCTCGCCGGCCATCTGGGGCACCATCCGCAAGAGTTTCGGGCCAGATGCCACGCGTAATGCAAAAGTCCCTCAGACGCGGTTCAATCACCCGGTATCACCGCACAAGGTGTTCGATGCCGCGATCTTCAGCCTGGACGATCTCAAGCAAATCAAGGCCAAGGTCGAAGGCGCGACCATCAACGACGTGGTGCTGGCGATCAGCGCCGGTGCCTTGCGGCATTACCTGCAGCACCACGACCAGCTGCCGCATGAGCCGCTGGTCGCGATTGCGCCCGTCAATGCGCGCAGCAGCGGCAGGCAGGCGGAAATGCCCGGTAACAACATCAGCGCGATGTCGGTGGCGCTGCCCACCTACGCGGACGATCCGCTCGACCGCCTGCGCATCATCCGGGAAACGACCAGCCAGACCAAGGCGGCCAAGTCCGGTATCTCGGCGCGTCTCATGACGGACCTGAGCAAGCATGTTCCTGCCGCGACGCTGGCCGGCGTGGCGCGGCTGGTGGCCGGTGGCCGCTTCACTTCGAAGTTGTGCAACCTGTTCATATCCAATGTGCCCGGCCCCCAGCAAACGCTGTACATGAACGGCGCGAAAATGATCCACACCTTTGGCCTTGCGCCGCTGGCCGACGGCATGGGGCTGTTCATCGCCACGCCGAGCTACAACGGCGAGATGTCGTTCAACATCATCTCCGATCGCGAAATGATGCCGGACATCGAGTTTTTCAGGAAGTGCCTGGAAAGGGCCCAGGCGGAACTGCTGGCGGCCTGACAACCGCGGCGACCGTTCAGCCGTTGACGTGCAGGTTCAGTCCAAAGCTGGTGCGCGTCGCTTTCTCTGTCCTGGTCGCACGGCGAATGTCGTCGTTGATCCGGCGGGCTTCCGGGTCCACGTAGCCACGGGCATGATCGAGGTGCACGCAGATGGCGCTGTAACGCAGTTGTATCGGCGCGATCCCCCGGTTCACCAGTCGCTCACCCAACTCGCGGTCCTCGCCGCCGTAACGCATGCGCTCGTCGAACCCATTGGCGGCTTCGACATCGCTGCGCCAGCCGGAAGCGTTATGGCCGTTCCAGGATGCACGCGTGGGCGTCGCGCGGTTCAGAAATTCCTGCATCGATCGGTTGGCGGTCAGTTTCCACCACTTGTAGGGCAGTAGTCGCACGCCGTTTGCCCGGAGCCAGCGGGCGTCAAAGACGCGGCCGCTGTCGATGTCTGCGCGATCAACAGACTCGCTCACCGGCATTGGCAACTTGAAATAGCCTCCCGAGAGGAAGTGCCCGGGACGCGCAAATTTCCGGTGCACAGCCACGAAGTCGTTGCGCGGGATGCAGTCGCCGTCACTGAATAACAGGTAATCGCCGCGGGATTCGAGTATCGCCTTGTTCAGGATCCGGGTTTTTCTGAAACCGTCGTCTCGCTGCCAGACATGCCGGATGGTGATGTCGGTGGTGGCCGCAACGTCCCCAATCAATTGCGCCGTCTCGGGACCGGACCCATCGTCCGCGATCACGATTTCGAAGCCCCGGTCGACCTGGGCCAGGTATCCCCACAGGCTCTTCGCCAGCCAGGCGGGTGAGTTGTAGGTGGACAGGATGACCGAGATGTACATTTCCGGGCTTCGGTGGCTGTGAATTCAAGTGATGAGTTTGAAGTGACGCTTGCTGAAATCCCAGCCGAAGCGCTTCTCCAGTTTGCCGAGCATGCGGTGCTTGCGATCGCTGAAGCTCGGCTGATAATCCGGATTCAGGCTGAACTCGTGACTGGCGTGGTGCTCCAACCAGTCACGGATCACCGCGGGATGGGTGCCTTCGAATCGACCGAGGGCCATGGGGTCGATGTTCGAATAGGTGCTGTGCCAGAGCGTTTTGCCCCAGTACTGGTTAACCGTGTCGGCCTTCGTAGCGAGGTAGTTCTCCGCGCGCACGTCGCCGTAATGGTAGATCCTTACACCGCTGTCTGCCGCCCTCGGATAGCGGGTGCGCCGCTTGTTGCGCTTGCCCAGCCAGGTTTTATCCTTGATCACCGCCCAGTAGAGGCCGTCCGGCGCGATGACCCGCAGGTTGTTTCGAATAACCCGCGTTGCCTTGCGGTACATCTTGGAAGTCGTACGCAGGTGTTGGGGGTCGCCCCAAAAATGGTAGTAGTCAAAGGCAATCGCTTCAATTCCAGGATTATTCAGCTGTTTCTTCAGAACATCCCGGATGCGCTCGAGGTCGTTCTCGTGCAATACTTCGTCGCCTTCGAGGTAAAAGGCCCAGTCGCCCGTGCAGCTGTACTGGGCGATCATTTTCTGCTGCGCGTAGACGAAACCATGTGTCCGCACGTTCTCGTTCCAGCGCGTGGGAATGATGCGCACTTTTGGCTCATTCATGGCGTGCAGGCGCTCCAGCGTCCCATCTGCGCTTTCGCCCACGGCGACCACGAACTCGTCACAGATCGGCAGGGCCGATCGAATGCTCTCCTCGAAAGGATAACCAAGACGAATGCCGTCGCGGATGAAACTGAAACAGCTGATTTTCACTCACTGGCTCCCGCCCGAGTTCGGTTCTGAAATACTCCGGCGATATTTTATCGTCTTTGAGCCCTCCGCGTGGGCACAGCGAGAGGAGGGCGGCAACGGGGGATTGGCGGAGGCCGCACGGTCACCCGCGTTTGCGAATGACCTAGTGCGTTGGATGGATCTTCAGATCTTGAGGGTGGCGAGTGCGCGTCTCAGCCAGAAGCCTGAGCGGCCACTGCCCGACGCACCGGCTGAATGCGTAGAAAAAATCGGATCGTTGCAGATCTCTGCCTGGGCGGGAACGCTCACCGGCCCAACCGTTCCGAGTGCCGAGCCTTGGCGTACTTCAATCTGGTAGGCTGCGGTACCGCCGACGCCGACAATATTTTTCATCGGTTCAACGCGAAATACGGTTTGGTGTAATTGTTGGAGCTTCATGTTTCCCTTCCTTAGGATCTGTTGTACGTCCTGTAAAACTCTGAATGCACCTAGGTAAATGCATGAAGTGTGCCAACGAAAGCTGTCCTTGCCTGCGACGCATAATAACTTTTTAAATCAATAGAGTAAAGCGCATATTTAAGACTTAAGAATATCTTCTGTGGCCTGAGGATGGCCGAGGGTGACCGGTTGCGACAGCATACTTGTCAAAATTTGTCACCTCTCGGGCAGACGGCCAAAGCCGGATCCATTGGGCTAGAATGTCCGCTGGGAGCAGGCCAGGAAATTTACCTTCGTCATGAATGTCAACGGAACACCGTACCGCTCGATCTGGCTGGCCGAGGATGGCTGGTCGGTAGGCATCATCGACCAGACCAAGCTGCCCCATGAATTTGCGACCCGGACCCTGCGGCGCGTCGGCGAGGCGGCCGAGGCCATTTGCACCATGCGCGTGCGCGGGGCGCCATTGATCGGCGCAACAGCGGCTTATGGCGTGGCTCTGGCCATGCAGGAAGCAGCTGACGACGCCGCGCTGGACGAGGCGTGTCGGCTGCTCGGTTCCACGCGACCGACGGCAGTGAATCTGCACTGGGCGCTGAGCCGGATGCGTGACGCGCTGGCGCCCCTGCCGGCGAGCGGGCGCTGCGCGGCAGCCTATGCGGAAGCGGCCGCGCTTTGCGAAGAGGATGTGGAGATCAACCGCCGCATAGGCGAGCACGGGCTGCGGCTGATCCGTGAAATCCGCAAGGGCCGCGGCAAGCCAGAGGGTACCCTGCACATTCTCACGCATTGTAATGCCGGCTGGCTGGCCACCGTGGATTGGGGTACGGCGCTGGCGCCGATCTACCGCGCGCAAGATGAAGGCATCCCGGTTCACGTGTGGGTTGACGAAACCCGTCCGCGCAACCAGGGCGCCGGGCTCACCACCTGGGAACTCGCTGCCCACGGCGTGCCCCACGACCTGGTGGTGGA
Source organism: Lysobacterales bacterium (assembly GCA_026193295.1). Lineage (GTDB taxonomy): Bacteria > Pseudomonadota > Gammaproteobacteria > Xanthomonadales > SZUA-36 > CALKKN01. Next base: position 348 of record JAPHSB010000239.1, on the reverse strand, counting down.
CAACGCCGGCGGTCACTTGATGCAGCAGGGCCTCGTGGACCTGTGCCTGGTTGGCACTGACCGCACCGCTCGCAATGGCGATGTCTGCAACAAGATCGGCACTTACCTCAAGGCACTGGCCGCCGCCGACAACAATGTGCCGTTCCACGTGGCCCTGCCGGGCCCCACCATCGACTGGGACATGACAGATGGCGTCGCCGGCATTCCGATCGAGGAACGCGATGGCTCGGAGGTGACCGAAGTACACGGCCGGTTGGCCGATGGTCAGATTGCCGCTGTGCGAATTACGCCCACTGGCGTCACGGCGCGTAATTTTGCGTTTGACGTGACCCCGGCACGCCTGGTGAG
>JAPHSB010000453.1 GCA_026193295.1 Lysobacterales bacterium | reverse complement strand
GCCTCGGCAGAGACGGGCAGACAAGACGCGACCAGCAGTACGATCAGGCACCCCCCGAGGCGTGACTTCTGATTTGCAGGTCCAGTGTGCGCGGCCATGCTGCCTCCGCTGGTACTCCGATTGACTGTGCGTAGCAGCGGCGGCGCTCAAGCGCCGCCGCTGTATTCGGGATGTCGGGACTGGCTGGGTCGGCAGCCGTTACTTGTCACCCGCACCCTTGGTAATGGCCTCCATGACGCGATCGAGGTTGAAGCTGCCGAGCTTCTTGCTGTTGTGCCTACAACATTGTTCAATGTATCGCGAAATCGTTTCCCAAAGTATATCGCACTTCAGTGACTGTGCTGAACATTTGTGAACAACCGATCATCTTTACCCCACAGTCTTCGAGCCCAACAGTGTTTCAAGGATTTGCGGGCTCGGTCCACAGGACCAGCCGCCGTCCACGACCAGTGCCTGGCCTGTGAGGTAGCTGCTTTCGTCCGAGGCCAAAAAATGAAAAGCACCTACCAGGTCGGCTGGTGTGCCCTTACGGCCGAGGGCGGTGAATTGTTCGCTCAGTATCTGTCCCTCGTCACCGCTGCCCAGCGCGGTATCGATATAGCCCGGGCACACCGCATTTACGCGGATGCCGCTGTGGCCCAGCTCCAGGGCGGCCATTCGGGTCAGGCTGATCACGGCCGCCTTGCTGGCTGAATAGGCGCCCGAACCCGCCATTTTGATGAGCGCAGCCAGCGAGGATGTATTGATTATGGATCCGCCGTCATTCATGTGGGCCGGTGCGTGTTTAAGCCCATAAAACACGCCCCACTGGTTGATGCGCGTAATCCGCTCGAACGCATCCGCCGGTGTGTCAGCGAGTGACGTGCCCACATCGCCCACCCCGGCGTTGTTGACCACGATATCCAGTGGCCCCAGTTCCTGGTGGGCGCGGTCCAGCCCCTCCGCCACGCTGTCCTCGGAACCGACGTCCATGCGCAGGAAGCGGGCACCGATCTCGTCGGCCACGCCCTGGCCGTCGACAATGTCCGTGATCACGACGCGGGCCCCGGCCGCTATGAACCGCTCCGCCACGGCCCGGCCGATGCCGCCGGCGGCGCCGGTCACGAGTGCGCTCTTGCCGTGCAGCGAAAACATGTCAGGGGAATATGTTGTCATCGCTCAGGCATGCTCCACCCGCCCGGCCAAGCGGCTGACGCCCGGCAGCCTGGTTGGGCACTCGTCCTGATTCGGAATCTCCGCGAGTTCGATGATGTTGCCGAAGGGGTCGCGGCAGTACACCGCGTAGCCGTGTTCCTCGTCGCCGGCCGGCACGCCCATTGCAATGCCACCCAGATCCTGCAGACGCTGGTATTCGGTCCAGCAATCATCGACGTAGAAGGCGAGGTGGCGAATGCCCAGTTCGTGGGCATCCAGGTAACGGGGCTGGCGCGCCTCGCTGTCCGGCGCCTGGAATTCGAACAGCTCGAGGAAGCAATTGTGCCCTTTCATCATGTAGCCCCGGCAGGCCGATCGCGTCAGCCCGGTGGCGGCGTCTGCGTCCCTGTCGTCCTCCCAGCCTTCCTCGCTGAGCACCTCGAAGCCAAACATGCGTTCGTAGAATTCCCTGGCCCGCTCCAGGTCTGGGACCACCAGGCAGGGGTGGGCGAAGGCCAGGATCATGACGAAGCAGCCTCGCGCAGTTCCACCAGGTTGCCGCTGGGTTCGCGCAGCTTGGCCGTTTTCAAACCGGTCAGGGGATCCTCGGCTGGCGCCGCGATGGCCTCCATGCCCGCCCACTCGCCGTCGGCGAACGCGCGCTCGATATCCTTGGCCTCGTAGAGAATGGCGCTGATATAAGGACCCTTGCCGGCCATCGCCGCTCGCTCCTCGTCGCCGCGTGCTGTGCGCAGCACCATTACCGTGTTCCGCTCGCGCGCGTCGTAAAATTTGTCCACCAGGTGGATTTGCCCACCGGCGCCGTTTTGGTAATGCTCCTGCACGCGGAGATCCAGCGCCTTTTGGTACCAATCGCTCATCGCGTCGAGATCGTTGACCACCTCGACGAAGCCGATCATGCGCAGGCCGCATTCGCCTGCCGGCTGGTTGGTGAATTCCTGCACGCGGAAGGTGTCATGGGTGTACTCCATGATCTCGATCCAGCGTCCCTCGGGGTCGGACATGACGAAACCGTCGTAGGTCGGAAATGGCTGGAACTCCTGCATCACAATCGCACCGTCAGCCTGCAGTTGCTCGTATGATTGCCGCGCGTCGTTGACGATCCAGCAGATGTGGTTGTAGCCGTTGCCGTGCTTCGCGTACCACTCCTGCTCGTATTTGAACTGGTAGGGCGGCGCTTCCAACTGGATCTGGAAGGCGCGGCCGCCGCAGCCGAGGAAGGTGTAGTCGGCATGGCCTTCGTCGGCGATGTGGAACGTATCGCCGGTAAAGTAACCGGTGATGCCGTGATGCCAGCGCAAATACGGCCACATGTGTTGCCGTGGGTCCTTGTCGTAGACGCACAGGTGATGGATGGTGTAATCGAGGTCCTTGGCTTGGGTCATGAGTGTTCCTGCTTCGCATCCGGTTTTTCGGAGAGGATGACCAGATTCTACGGTGGGGATGGGTGCGTGTTAATAACACTTGTGACCATTTACTTGATAATTATGAGCGATCGTGTCAAAACAGTGCCATTACAGGGCGTCGAAGACATCTTGAGGAGGTACGAATCATGCTCGGCTTCTTGAAAAAGGCACTATTGCGCGGCCTGGTGATTTTGATCCCGGTGGTACTGATTTACCTGACCATTCGGGAACTGGTCGAGCTCATGATTGGTTTCGCGACACCGCTTGCGGATCTGATTGCGGCGGACTGGATTCTCGAGGACGACCCCGTGGAGCTTATCGCGTTGGTGCTGATCTTGCTGGTGGCGATGGCTCTGGGCCTGATCTGGTCGGTCGGGCCGACACGCCGTGCCGTCGAATGGTTAGAGACGCGAACCCTCTACCAAGTCCCGATGTACCGCATGGTCAAGAGCCTGGTCGCGGCGTTCCTGGATTTGGAGGGTGAGGACTCATTCCAACCGGCCTCCTGGCGGCATGGCGACGGCTCGCTGGAGCCCGTTTTCATCATCGAAGAGCACGGGGAGGACATGTTCGTGGTCTTGCAGCCCTGGACCCCCACCCCATTTGCCGGATCCATCCGGGTCGTTCCGCGTAGCCAGGTGGAGTTCGTGCCGGTTACGCTCGACGAATACTCTCTGGCGCTGACGCACTACGGACTCGACCTTTCGCAGGCGCTACAGAAACGCGGATCCGCCAAGGGCTGAAGGCTCGCCTGCACAGGCGGAGTGCCTCCGTTCGAAAATATCATTCAATGTCCCGTTAATGCGATGGCATTCCGGTCGCCAAACGGCGAAGATCATGGGCATTGGTGAGCATTCACAAGGCTTGAGGCGAATAACCATGGCCCGACATCTGAACCAGCCGCTTGGGGGCAACGAAATGCCGCGGTTCGCGGGCATCGCCAGCATGTTCCGCTTACCGGTTCAAACGTCCGCTGAAAACCTCGATGTGGCGCTCATCGGCGTGCCGCTGGATATCGGCACAAGCAACCGGACCGGCGCCCGCTACGGGCCGAGGCAGATTCGTAACGAGTCGGTCCTGGTGCGGCCCTACGGCATGGCGACCGGTGCTGCGCCGTTCGACTCCTTTCAGGTGGCCGACATCGGCGATGTTGCGCTCAACCCTTACAACCTGCTCAAGTCGATCGACCTTATCGAAGCTTTCTACCGCGACTGCCTGGCGCACGCAGCAATCCCGGTCAGCGTGGGCGGCGATCACACCATCACCCTGCCCATCCTGCGCGCGCTGGCGGACACGCACGGTCCGCTGGCCATGGTCCACGTCGACGCGCATGCGGACATCAACGACCTGATGTTTGGCGAGCGCATCGCACACGGGACAATTTTCCGGCGCGCCATCGAAGAGCAACTGATCGATCCCGCGAAGATGGTGCAGATCGGCCTGCGCGCCACGGGCTATTCCGCCGACGATTTCGACTGGTCGCGAAAACAGGGTGTGCGCGTGGTGACGGCCGAAGACTGCTGGTACCGTTCGCTGGCGCCGCTGATGGAAGAGGTCAGGATCATGATCGGGCCGGACACTCCGGCTTATCTGAGCTTCGACATCGACGGCCTAGACCCCTCGGTGGCCCCCGGCACCGGCACGCCCGAACCCGGTGGCCTGACCGGCTCGCAGGGCCTGGAAATCATTCGCGGCTGTTGCGGCCTGAAGCTGGTCGGCTGCGACCTGGTCGAGGTCTCGCCGCCCTACGACACCAGCGGCAATACGGCGCTGCTGGCAGCCAATCTGGTGTTCGAGATGCTGGGCAGCCTGCCGGGTTGCAAGCGCCGGTAGCCGCAATGTTGCACCAGTATCCCGGAAGATGGCTGAGGACAGGTGCGACTGGGCGCCGGGCTGGACTGAGACCCGTAGCCGTAGCTACGGGTTGAGGAAAGCCCAAGTCCAGGCGTGCCTGGACCGGCCAGGGCCCCCCGTTGAAAGTCAGCGATATTTGAGCGATGCGCCGCGCGCGGTGCTGTCGGCCATCTTCGCGTACAGGGCCAGGTAGCCTTTCTTGACCCGCGGCTCCGGCCGCGACCAGGCTTCGCGGCGCCGCGTCATTTCGGCCTCATCCACCAACAGATCGATCCGCGCTTTGGGAATATCGATCTCGATCAAATCGCCATCCTCGACCAGCGCCAGCGGGCCGCCCACTGCGGCCTCGGGTGAGATGTGTGCCACCGCACAGCCCTTGTTGGTGCCGGAGAAGCGCCCGTCGGTCAGGAAAGCGATTTTGTCCATCATGCCTTTGGCCGCGGACAGCCACAGGAAGCGCTGTAAGAGCCGCATGCCGGGATCGCCGGCCGGGCCGATGCCGCGGACGATGACCACGGTGCCAGGTTCGATCTCACCGGCCATCAGAGAGTTGCTGGCGTCGTCCTCGGTGGCGAAGATGCGCGCCGGTCCTTTGAACTGGTGCATGGGCGGCGGCACGGCCGCCTTCTTGACCAGTGCGCCTTCCGGCGCGAGGCTGCCTTCGAGGAACATCAGGCCGCCCTCGGGGGCCAGCGGTTCGTCTATGCTGCGAATCGTCTTGCCGTCCCCTCTCGGCGCTTCCTTGAGCGTCTCCGCCAGGCTTTGCCCGGTCACGGTCATCACATCGGTGTCGAGCAGGGTTTCCAGTTCCTTCATGACCGCCGGGATGCCGCCGGCCTCGTCCAAATCCTGCATCATGCCGGGCCCATTGGGCGCAATGCCGCAGATGAATGGCGTGGTGCGGCTGGCCTCGTTGAAGAGCGCCGGAGACAGGTCCATGTCGAGTTCGGCCGCGATGGACTGCAGGTGCAGCACGCCGTTGGTCGATCCGCCGGTCGCCATCAGTACGCGGATGGCGTTGCTGAAGGCCTGTTCGGTCAGGATCTGCGAGGGCCGGATGTCGTCGCGTAACAAGTCCATCACGCGTCGTCCTGCGGCGAAAGCGATGCGTTGCAGGCGCGAATCAGCGCCCGGGGTGGCCGCCGTCCCGGGCAGGGACAGGCCCAGCGCCTCGGTCATCGCAGCCATGGTGTTGGCGGTGCCCATCACCGGGCAGGCGCCGGTACCCTTGCAGCCGCGGTCCTGAATCTGTGCGAACTCGCGGCGGTCGGTGCGCCCTTCCTTGAAGTCGGTGAAGTGCTTGTTCGCGACCGTCAGCGGATCGATGGGTTTGCCGCGGTGACGGTTGACGCTCATGTAGCCGCCGGTGACAACGATGGATGGGATGTCGATGCGCGCCAGAGCCATCAGGTGACCTGGAACCACGTCGTCGCAGACCGGCACGAAGACCATGGCGTCGAACAGGTTGGTCATGGCCACCGTCTCGATGTAGCTGGCCACCAGGTCGCGGTGGGGCAGGTGATAGTTGTCGTGGCCGGCCATCGAGGTACAGATCGAGGAGATCACGAACTCGCGCGGCGTGCCGCCGGCGGCCCAGATACCGTTCTTGACCGACTGGGTGATCTTGTCCAGGTGCACCGAACCCGGGTTAACCTCGCCCCAGGAACTGACCACGCCGATCTGCGGGCGGCGGATGCCTTCGCCGCCGAGGCCGACGCCGCGCAGCATCTCCTCGCGCTCGACCTTGGCGAACTCGGGCAGGTCGGCGTCTTTCTTGCGGTAGCTCACGAGGCTTTCCGCTGCTGCACAGCGGCAATGTCCACCAGGCTGCGTTCGATGATGTCGAGACCTTCCTCGAGGTGATGGTCGGGAATGGTCAGCGGCGCCAGCAGGCGGATGGTGTTGCCCCAATAACCGCAGGCCAGGATGATCAGGCCGTGCTCCAGCGCCTTCGCGGTGAAGGCGGCGGCCATTTCCGGCGCGGGTTCATGAGCACCTTTCTCGCGCACCAGTTCGAAGGCTACCATCGCGCCCAATCCGCGCACGTCACCGACCGGAGCCGTGTCATCACGCTCGCGCATCGCGCGTAGCCGCTCGACCATCCGCGCGCCGATTTCCGTGCTGCGCCGACACAGGTTTTCCTCCTCGATGACCGAAATCGCAGCATGAGCCGCCGCGCAGGCCACCGGGTTGCCCCCGTAAGTGCCGCCCATGCCGCCCGGGCCAGGTACGTCGATCACCGATGTCTTGCCGACGACACCCGAGATCGGGAAGCCGCCCGCCATGGCCTTGGCCACCGTGATCAGATCGGGAACGACCCCGGAATGTTCTACCGCGAAGATTTTTCCGGTGCGCCCGAAGCCGGTCTGGATCTCGTCGCAGATCATCACGATGCCGTGCGCGTCGCACAGCTCGCGGATCGCATGCAGGAACTCCGGCGGCGCCCGGTAAAAGCCACCCTCGCCCTGCACAGGCTCGACGATGATCGCAGCGACATCCTTGGCTTCGATATCCACTTTGAACAACGTTTCGACGGCGGCCAGCGAGTCGGCCACCGAAATGCCGTGGTGCGGCACCGGGAAGGGTGCGTGGAAAATACCCGGCACCGGCACGCCGCCGCCGGCCTTGTAGGGCACGATCTTGCCGGTCAGGGCACTGGTCAACGCGGTGCGGCCATGAAAGGCGCCCTTGAATGCGATCACACCCTGGCGGCCGGTGGCGATGCGCGCCACCTTGACCGCATTCTCCACCGCCTCGGCGCCGGTGGAGAAGAAGATCGACTTGGCGTCGTCCATTGGCGCCAGTTCATTCAGCCGTTCGGCCAGAGTGATGTAGGGTTCGTAAGCGCTGACCTGGAACGCCGTGTGGGTGAACAGGTCGCACTGCGCCTTGGCGGCGGCCATGATTTTCGGATGGCAGTGGCCGGTGTTGCAGACCGCGATGCCGACCGCGAAGTCGAGATAGCGCCGGCCGTCGGCGTCCCACAATTCGGCGTTTTTCGCTTTCGCCGCGATCACGGGCGTCATCGTGTAGACCCCTCGCGCTACGGCCGCCTGGCGCCGCTGCAACAGTTCCTGATTCTTGCTCATGTGTTCATCCTCGCTCATGCCGCGGCATTGAGGCCACCCATGCACAGGTATTTGATCTCGAGGTAATCCTCGATGCCGTAGCGCGAGCCCTCGCGGCCCAGGCCGGATTCCTTGACGCCGCCGAATGGCGCCACCTCGGTCGATATGATGCCCTCGTTGATGCCGACGATGCCGTATTCCAGCGCCGCGCTGACGCGCCAGGTGCGGGCGGAATTCTGTGTGTAGAAATAGGCGGCCAGGCCATACTCCGTGTCGTTGGACATGGCTATGGCTTCCTCCTCGGTGGAGAAGCGAAACAGCGCAGAGACGGGCCCGAACGTTTCTTCACCGGAAATTTTCATGTCCCTGGTCGCACCGGTCAGCACCGTGGGTTTGTAGAAGGTTCCGCCCAGCGCATGGCGCTCACCACCCGTGACAACGCAGGCGCCTTTGGCAACCGCGTCCTCCACATGTTCTTCCACCTTTTCCAGTCCCGCCTGGTTGATCAGCGGTCCCTGGGCCACGCCCTCCTCAACGCCATTGCCGATCTTCATGGCTTCGACCGCAGCCACCAGTTTCTCTGTGAACAGGTCGTAGATGCCATCCTGCACGAGGAAGCGGTTCACGCAGACACAGGTTTGACCGGTGTTGCGGTACTTGGAAGCGATCGCGCCGGCGACAGCGGCATCGACATCCGCGTCATCGAACACAATGAACGGTGCATTGCCACCGAGTTCAAGGGAGAGTTTCTTGACGGTATCCGCACACTGGCGCATCAGGATCTTGCCGGTCGCGGTCGAGCCGGTGAAGGACAGTTTGCGGACGATCGGGTTGGCCGTCATCTCGCCCCCCACGGTGGAACCGTGCGATGAAGTGACAACCGAGAAAACACCTTTCGGCACACCAGCGCGTTCGGCCAGTTCAACCAGTGCCAGAGCGCTGAGCGGAGTCTCCTGCGCGGGTTTCAGAATAATGGGGCAGCCGGCAGCCAACGCCGGCCCGACCTTACGCGTCACCATGGCGATCGGGAAATTCCATGGCGTGATGGCGACACATACGCCGATTGGCTGTTTGTCGACCACGATTTTCCGGTCATTGAAGGGCGCCGGCGTGACGTCACCGTAAACGCGCTTGGCCTCTTCACCAAACCACTCGATGAACGAGGCGCCATAGACGACTTCGCCACGGCCTTCGACAATCGGCTTGCCACACTCGGCGGTCAGAATCTGCGCCAGGTCCTCCTGGTTTTCAATCATCAGGAAATACAGCTTGCGCAGGATATTCGCCCTTTCCTTGGCGGTTTTCGCCCGCCAGGCCGGCCACGCTGCATTGGCCGCCTCGATCGCCGCCCGCGTTTCAGCCACGCCCATATCCGGCAGCGTGGAGATTACCTCGCCGGTGGCGGGATTGGTCACGTCAAATTGTGCGCCATTGTTGGCGTCACGCCATTCACCGTCTATGTACGCACGGGTCCTCAGGAGACTCGTATCCTTGAGCCCCAGGTCTTGTTTGCCGCTCATGTCTAACCTCTGTTTAGAGTTGAATCCAGACCGCTTTGGTCTTGAGAAAATGATCGAGTTGCTCCGGCCCAAGGTCCTTGCCGAAGCCGGACTGTTTGAAGCCGCCGAAGGGGATGGCGCTGTCGACCAGGTCGTGGGCGTTGACCCACACCGTGCCGGCCTCGATGGCGTTGACGCAGCGCATGGCGCGGCTGATGTCGCGGGTCCAGACGCTGGCGGCCAGGCCGTAAATGTTGTCGTTGGCCAGCGCGATGGCTTCCTCTTCGGTATCGAAGGGCATGGCCACCAGCACCGGGCCGAAAATCTCTTCCTGCATTACGGTGGCGTCGTTGTTTTCGACCGCCAACACCGTCGGCGGGACGAAATAGCCGTCGCCTTCGATCTGGTGCGCGCCGCAGACGATGCGGGCGCCCTCGGCGATACCGCGCTTTATATAGTCGCGAATGCCGTCCCGCGCCCCGCCCGAGATGACCGGGCCCATGTCGCATTCCGGGTCCAGTCCCGGCGCCAGCTTCATCGAATTGGCCAGTTTTACGGCCTCTTCCAGTACCTGCTCGTAAATGCCGCGCTGGGCATACAGCCGGGTGCCCGCGCTGCACACCTGGCCGGCATTGAAGAACACGCTCCAGCGCATGGCCGCGGCCACGGCCGCCGGGTCGGCGTCGTCGAACACCACCATGGGCGATTTGCCGCCCAGTTCCAGCGTGACGGGAGACAGCGCTTCACCCGCCGCGGCTCCGACCTGGCGGCCCACCGGCGTCGAACCGGTGAAGGACACCTTGCTCACATCGGGATGAGAAGCGAGGGCATTGCCGATGGTGCTGCCGCGGCCCGTCACGACGTTGAACACGCCGGGCGGCAGGCCGGCTTCTTCACACAGCCGGGCGAAATAGAGCATCGATAGCGAGGTTTGCTGGGCCGGCTTGACCACGATGGTGCAGCCGGCTGCCAGCGGCGCCGAGATCTTCCACAGGGCCATGTTGAAGGGCCAGTTCCAGGGCACGATGGCGCCGACCACGCCGATCGGCTGGCGGACTGTCCAGGCGACGTGATCGCCGGGGGTGGAGACCTGGCGGGTCTCGCCGTGAATCTTGGTGGTGAATCCGGCCATATAGCGCAGCAGGTCGGCACCGCCGAGCACGTCCATCTCGATGCACGGCCCCAGTGCCTTGCCGTTGTCCAGGGTTTCGATCTCGCCGATGCTCTGTGCGTGCTCTTCGATCAGGTCGGCCAGGCGCAACAGCAAGCCTTGCCGCTCGTTGGGCTTCATCGCCGCCCACGGGCCGGAATCCAGCGCCGCGCGCGCGGCGGCTACCGCGTCGTCCACGTCTTCCACGGTGCCGCTGGCGATGGTGGTCAGCAGGTGACCGGTGGACGGCTCAATCGAATCGATGCGCCCGCTCGCTTGGCCGTTCGTGAAACGCCCGTTGATGTACTGCTGTGGCTCGGCAGCCAGGAACTCGCGGCACTCCTGCGT
>JAPHSB010000467.1 GCA_026193295.1 Lysobacterales bacterium | reverse complement strand
TCCGCTGCTTTTCCAGTTTTTTCGCCACCATGCGCTGCTTCAGCGGCGACAGGTAATCGACGAACAGTTTGCCTTCGAGGTGGTCGATCTCGTGCTGAACGCAGATCGCCTGCAGGCCATCCAGAGCTTCCCGGAACGCTTGGCCTTCGGCATCCTGGGCCGCAACGGTGATTCTTTCCGCGCGGCTCACTTCCGCGTAGATGCCCGGAACGGAGAGGCAGCCCTCTTCGCAGGTTTCGCTTCCTTCCCGCTCGACGATTTCCGGATTGACATACACGCGCGGCGTGTCCTGGTTCTCGCTGACATCGAGCACCAGCAGCCGCTGATGGACATTCACCTGGGTCGCGGCCAGGCCGATGCCCTGGGCGTCGTACATGGTTTCGACCATGTCATCGACCAGTTGGCGCAGCGCGGCATCGAACTGCTCGACCGGTTTTGCGACCGTTCTGAGGCGCGGATCGGGAAACTCGAGAATTTCTAATTTGGCCATATAGTTACACAAGCAAAAAATAATTAAGATGAACTTTGTTCGCTCTTTTATTATGATAGCCAATGGCGGACCCCGTTCGCTAGGATAAATGCTGACCGCATCTGTCAGATGGCTGGATGCCTACTAGAGAGGAAGGAACCGTGATCAGAAGACTCATCTACCTCACCTTTGCGGCCCTGATGTTGGCCGGGATCGCCGTGGCGCAGGACGTGGCGGTGCGTTCCGATCATCCTGATGAATACGTCGTGGTCAAGGGCGACACGCTCTGGGATATTTCAGGACGGTTCCTGGATAAGCCCTGGCAATGGCCCGCGATCTGGCACGCAAACCCACAAATCGAGAACCCGCACCTGATTTATCCCGGCGATGTCATTTCGCTGGTCTACATTGACGGTGTGCCCCAGCTCAGGCTGCGCCGGGGTGATGCGGATACTGTGAAACTCAGTCCGTCCATCCGGGTATCCGACCGGTCCGATGCCATCCCGACGGTGCCGTTCGAATCGATCGCACCGTTCATTCGCAACCTGAGGGTGCTGTCCCCCGAGGAATTCGAGGGACTGCCATACATCCTGGGCAACGAGGAGGCCAGGCTGACTGCCACCAACACGGACCAGACTTTTGGGCGCGGGCTCGATGCACAGGTCGGCGAGGAGTTCGTGGTGGCGCGGCTGATCGGCATTTATGACAGCTTCGGCAAACCACCCGAGACTCGCCGCGTGATGCCCAAGACGGATTGGGTGCAAGTTCAGGACATCTGGGACCGGAGCGAAAGTCTCTATACCACTGTCAAACCCTGGGACAAGCGGCCGAAGAACCCGATTGGTTACGAGCTGATCGAAGTCAGCCGGGTGCGCGTGGCGAAAGCCGGGGAGATTACCTCCTTCGATATCATCCGGGATCGTACAGAGGTCAAAGCTGGCGACTATATACTGCCCGCTACGGACCCGGGTTACGAGAGCACGTTCTATCCGAGCGCGATGGACGATATCCCGCCGGACCTGAAAGTGTTGGCGACCTCGGGCACGAAATCCGGCGTCGGGCTGTACCAGATCGTATCGATCAGCGGTGGCACCAACCAGGGATTGAAACCTGGCCACGTGTTCTCCGCGTTCAGTAAAGGTGTAGAGGTCGAAGACCGCACGGGCTATCGCCGTGGCAGCTTCGCCAAGGACGCCGAGGTGCGTTTGCCGGACGTGTATGACGGCCTGGTCATGGTGTTCCGCACCTTCGGGGACGTCAGTTACGGCCTGGTCATGAGCGGCACCAAGGTGGTCCAGGAATTCGACAGTCTGCGGCACCCCGACGAGAGGTTATGAGTGCCGCGTACAGATTACCCGGAGGTTTTCTGTCACGAAGCACAAAAACTGGCTCATCGCACTCCGCGCTCCCCGCCTGGGGGGCGCGCGGCTCGCAGAACTGCTGGATGACTTTGGTGGCGTAGACCGCCTGGTCCAGGCCCCTGCGGGCGACCTCCGCCGCGCGGGGCTGGCGGACGAGACCGTGGCGGGCCTGCGTCACTACGACGAACTCCGGCTGCAAGCCGACCTTGACTGGCTCTCGATGCCCGGGCACGACCTCATCACTCGCGATGATGAGCGCTTTCCTCCGCTGTTGAGAGATATTCCTTCACCCCCTGCGGCGCTATGGCTGGCGGGCGACGCCGACGTATTGTGGCAGCCCCAATTGGCCGTCATCGGCAGCCGAAATCCAACCGCTGGCGGCAGGGACAACGCCCGGAGTTTCGCCGGAGAACTGGCCCGTCAGGGATTGGCGATCACCAGCGGCATGGCGTCCGGGATCGATTCGGTGGCCCACGAGGCCGCCCTGGAGGCCGGCGGATTCACCATCGCGGTCATGGGTACAGGCCTCGACGTGGTTTACCCGGCCAGCGGCCGCGGGCTGGCAACCCGCATCCTCGAGCAGGGCGCCCTGGTATCCGAATTCCCGCCGGGAACGCCGCCGCAGCGGTCCCATTTTCCCTCACGCAACCGCATCATTTCCGGACTCAGCCTTGGCGTGCTGGTCATCGAGGCCAGTTTGCGCAGCGGCACACTGATCACCGCGCGGCTGGCGGCCAACCAGGGCCGGGACGTATTCGCCCTGCCGGGCTCGATCCACAATCCACTTTCCAAGGGCTGCCATCGCCTGATTCGCGAAGGCGCCCGCCTGGTCGAAAGTGTCGACGACATTCTGCAGGAGCTGACGCCGCTGGCCGGTCAGCTGGCCAACCGGCTGCGGGGCGAACTGGCTGATTCCGGGGAAGTGCCCGGTCAAGCCTCACTTGAGTTGGATGCCGCTGGCCCCCAATTCGAGCTGGATTCCGAATATCGCAAGCTCTGGTCGTGCCTGGGTCACGATCCCATGCCCGCCGACTCGATCATCGAGCAGAGCGGATTGACGGCACGCGCCGTGTCGGCCATGCTGCTCATGCTGGAGCTGAGAGGAATGGTTGAGGCCCACCCCGGTGGCGCCTACAGCCGCAAGACAAGAGGTCAATAATGAAAGAGAACGTACTCGACGTCCTGATGTACCTGTTCGAGAATTATTTCTACGATGAGCCCGACGAACAGCCGGATCGCGAGTCCATGGAGGAAAACCTCCACGAGGCCGGCTTCAGCAATGGCGAGATCGACAAAGCTTTCGAGTGGCTTGACGGCCTCGCCGAGCAGCGCTACCAGCCCGAGTTCAAAATGCAGTCGACTGAGCCCATCCGCGTATTTATCGACTC